>VXRD01000010.1 GCA_009838845.1 Gemmatimonadota bacterium
AATATTTCCCCATAAAGTTTACAAAAGGCACATCGGCTGGTGCATCAAACGTGTTATAAGCGACACACCAATCGGTAGTGGCTTTGTGTCCGCCTTGGGGAGGGGCATTGTGCCCACCCTGGGGACCTGCTATGCCTTCACCCATTCGAAGTACAGCGATGTAAGGTTTATTGCCTTCAGGTGTGTTTCTTCCGTTGACGCGAAAATAGTTACCGACTATGATGTGGTTCCTATCCCAACCGATGATGGCCATTGCCGCGCGTTGTAAAAAATAACTGTGAACAATGTAAGCATAGCCTCCCATTCGCAAACTGAGGTATTTGTGACAGTCTTCCATCGTGTTGTTGAGCCAGAGAAACCCCCCCATTTTGCCGACAAAGTGTTCTGGATCGCCTTCCCGGTTGCCTGCGATCAGGTTTGCATCAAAGATACTCTCAGAATCCCGATTACCAGTGCGGCCGAGTCTCAAAAAGCTATTCTCTATATTTTGAAAAAAGTTGTGGTCAACCCGCACGCTGATGGGATTGTTTGTGCCTTGCCTCTGTTCTAACCCTCCGTCGCCATCACCGGAGCCGACCTGGGTGTTATCGAGTTGAAGATAAGCCTTGCCAATGAAAGCACAATGGTCAATTCGAAGAAACCGGGCTACTTTGTCATTGGCTCTGAGGGAAGTGCTGATAAGGACGGCTCTAATACCTGTCTCCTGGGTGCGGCGGGGGTAAAAAACACACTCTGTGAAGCGATTGTGATCTCCTCTAATGGTAAGCGGCGTTTTAAACTGGGTTCTGCCTATTTTAGTATTTGAACTGATATCGCGAAAGATAAGCCCATGAAACACATTGTGATCCCCTGAGATATCAAAAACAGTGTTCCCCGTAATCGTGACTTCACCGGGATTAATCGCTCGCATTTCAAAGGTGTCGTACCGGCTGACCCCTGTTTTTGAAAATGCAATGCGCCCTAAATCTGTGTAAGTACCATCTGAAAAAGCGATGGTGGCAGGACCCGATACATCCTCTATGACGCTGGCGATACCCTCGGTGGTGGGAGAAACCGTAACGGTCTGCTTTTTGTAAATTGACACAGTTGTTGAGCCTATTTTATTCCTCGTTTGCGATAGCAAATCTACATGGAGAAGGTAAGTCTCGTTTTGCCACTCTGCAGGTTCGATTTTCAATCGCACTTTTCCTGTTTTTTCATCAATAGCGAAAGTGGCTGCTTTTTGTTGGTGGTCTTTTTGTGTGGGTTCCAAAACGTAATGGTGAACGGCTGCAAGATTCCCTTTGAGAAGAATAACGCCAATGGACTCGCCTGTTTTCGCAAGCGTCGAAACCCCAAAGAGCGATTCGCCTTGAAGATCACTGACTGACCCGGTGGTTCTTTTGCCAAAGCTACTGACAAAAACCAGAAAATCGTCAAGTCCAATCGCACCATCGCCATTTAGATCGTATCTTGCCTCATACATCTTTTGACCATCCTGAGCCCCAAACGCGCCTACAAACAGCAAAAAGTCGGAAATACCCACAACTCCATCTCCGTCAAAATCAGGGGAAGGTTCCGCACCGAGAGATAAGGGTTGACTCAACAGCGCGATGATTATAAACGTTTGTAAACGCATGCGAAGTAGCATATTAAACCTCTCCTAATAACAGCTATAAAGATTTGGATTGTACGCTTTTGTATCCACAGTAAGTCCTGCCCCCGAAATCTTGCTTTCTGAGATTGTAAGCGGCATGCTGCGAATCATTTCCCACTCCGTGCGCAGATCTTTTAGCCAGGCCGGCAAAGTTCCCAGACGCAATTCGAGTTGTGCGTCAAAAAGCGATTCCGGAGCAACCGCCTCACCATTCGATTCCAGAATCTCGAGATCACCTTCATTAAAGGTCGCCGGATTGCCGTGAAATCCCACAATAATCGGAAACAAAAATTTGAGATATCCCGCCCAAAAATCATAGCGAGTAACATCGCCCCCGTGGTTGTAATTCCAGAACACGAGACGCCTGAGATGATGCGGTGGAACACCACCACCGCTGCTACCAGACAACCTGCCGTTATTCACACAATCGTACAAATTGGCATAGCTGGGATCCGTCTTATGGATATCAAGCGGCTGGTCTGGCGACATATCATAGCGGTAAATCACATTGCCCGTTGAGCTATGGCTCATACCCGTACCATGATGCTGTCCTGGAATCGCACGGGTGTTTCTCTGAGCATCGATGAGAGGAGCCGTGCTATAAGGAGACTGGCCCGCAATATCTTCTGACAGCCCAAACCATATCCCGTAACTACCTTGACTGTTAAAAGCAGTATGCCCCTTATTTCCCGCGATTGTAACCTGGTAAACCGATGAGGCAGCACTGACAGTAAAACCAAGTGCGCCATTGACATGCATGAAAGAGACGCGCCGAACCCAGGAATTGACACACCGATTGAATGAGAGCGGCTTCCAGCCCGCATTGTGGATGAGATTCAGGTGATGGACAAATGACTCAAAAAACGAGCCGTGAAAACTGATGTCCTCAACGCCGACTTCTTCGACATGCGGCAAGGACTGCACCCCCCAATTATACGCATGATTGATATGGGTATGCAGGGGTTCATTGAGACGAATGCGATTGCCTTGAATCTCGGCAATGCTGTGTTCTTCCCGTATATCAAGCCCCACTTCGAAAAGTTCCCGCAAGCCGGACGCTGACGGAAGAGGTGCAATAAACTCGTTAATTGCTTCTTCCTCCTTAGTATTCACAGAGACCCAAATCCACTGACCGACTGAGAGCCTGGAAGCATTATTCACTGTAATCCAAAAAGTTTCTCGCTCCGCACTCTCTGTAATACGCGCTAAGGTAGAACGGCTGAAGTTAACAGGCTGGAAATTGAACATACTGGGCACATAACCGGGTCTATCGGGAAGGGGGACCATGTAATTGACCATTCGGATAATAGTACCATCTGTTCGGCTACCACTACCTCGCAAAACAATATTGCTACTGTGGATATAGATAGGCTCGTTGTAGCCTTCGTCATTTTTGTCCGTATCGGTATTGACGAGAAATACACCCGGCGGAAAGAACACAACACCTCTGCCATTTTCTTCTGCCGCAGCAATAGCTGCCTGGATAGCAGGCTGGTCAGACACATCATCATTGGGAATCGCACCATACGTCGTAACGTCGAATATGGGGTGCGCCACATCGGGCACGGGCTTATTAAAATAGTGATATCCCGAATAAGAAAAATCGGGCAAAATGGGTACTGCTCCATTCTCCTTAGCCTTCACAAACTGTTGATAGGCCCTCGCGTTCCTGAAAAATTCCGCTGGCCTGCCAAAGTCGCTGACAAAGAGCAAAAAATCGCCGAACCCAATCTCGCCATCGCCATTCAGGTCGTATTTTGCATCGAACCTCTCCTGACCTTCTCGAGTACCAAACGCACTTACAAACAGCAAAAAGTCGGTAAAATCGACCGCACCGCTCTCGTCAAAGTCTGGCGAAGGCGCTGCAGATACCGGTTGGACCAACAGCGCTATGAATACAATTATAAGCGTTTGTGCTAAACGCACGCGAAGTAGCTTAGCCATGTGAAATTCCTTCTAAAGGCAGCCATCCATACCACCTTAAGGAGTTTTTACTGATAATTATTTTCGTAAGGATTTGCCCCATGGAACGCTCTGTAAAGCGACTGCCAATCCCAACCCGGGCCCACATCCCTTGTGGTGAGAGGACGATTCAGATTTAACTTATCTCCCAAGTCCCTGAGATCCACGAGCTTGTAAAGAGGATGTCCTTTGTCGATAAGTTTATCTTTTTGCTTGTGGATAACCCCATAGAGATCAATGGGAAGCATGTCGTAGTTTGGAACGCGAAAGGTCTGAGGTATCTCAATAGGCGTGATGAGTAAGCCGTTGTGGTCTCGGCTGATGGCCTGTTGAGTGAAGGTGAGCCCACCTAAGTTTTGGGTTATTTGTCTTGAATTTTCTTCGTCGCCGTTGGAGGTATCGTGTTCATAAATTTCTGTCACGGGACTTGAGATGAGATTGGAGGTAAACGCGTTTTGTTCCCAAACGCTATAGTGAACGAGTGAAAAGGTTTTTGGGGGTTTGGAGGTGGCAGCTTCGCGATGGAAAAAGAGATTGCCTATGAAGGTATTGTTGATGGGATGTGTGAACCTGAATCTTTCTTCTGGGGACGTGGTGTGGGTGTACGTACCTTGTTGGACTGCCTGTTGTGCCTCGCTGAGTCGTCGCGCGACAAAGGCTCTTCGAGAATATTTCCCCATAAAGTTTACAAAAGGCACATCGGCTGGTGCATCAAACGTGTTGTAAGCAACACACCAATCGGTAGTGGCACTGTGCCCGCCCTGTGGACCCGCTGCGCCTTCACCCATTCGAAAGATAGCGATGGTGTTTCCATTACCCCCAAGTGTATTTCTTCCGTTGACGCGAAAATAGTTGCCGACTATGATGTGGTTTGTATCCCACCCGATGATGGACATCGCCGCTCGTTGTAAAAAATAGCTGTGAACAATATAAGCATAGCCTCCCCCTCGCAAACTGAGGTATCTGTTACAGTCTTCCACCGTGTTGTTGAGCCAGAGAAAACCGCCCATTTTGCCGACAAAGTGTTCTTCATCGCCTTCGCGATTGCCTGCGATTAGATTCGCATCAAAGATACTCTCAGAATCTCGATTACCAATGCGGCCAAGTCTCGAAAAGCTATTCTCTATATTTTGAAAAAAGTTGTGATCAACCCGCACGCTGATGGGATTGTCTGTACCTTCCTCAGATTCGTTTCCTCCACCGACATGGGTGTTATCGAGCAATATATAAGCCCTGTTGATGAAGGCACAATGGTCAATTCGAGTAAACCGGGCTACTTTGTCGTTGGCTCTAAGGGAAGTGCCGAGGATGCCTGTCCACCTATCTGCCTGGCCGCGGGGGTAAAAAACACACTGTGTGATGCGATTGTGGTCTCCCCTGATAGTAATCGGCTTGGGATACTGGGTTCTGCCTATTCTGGTATTTGAACTGATATCGCGAAAGATAAACCCATGAAACACATTGTGATCCCCTGAGATATCAAAAACAGTGTTCCCCGTAATCGTGACTTCACCGGGATTAATCGCTCGCATTTCAAAGGTGTCGTACCGGCTGACCCCTGTTTTTGAAAATGCAATGCGCCCTAAATCTGTGTAAGTACCATCTGAAAAAGCGATGGTGGCAGGACCCGATACATCCTCTATGACGCTGGCGATACCCTCGGTGGTGGGAGAAACCGTAACGGTCTGCTTTTTGTAAATTGACACAGTTGTTGAGCCTATTTTATTCCTCGTTTGCGATAGCAAATCTACATGGAGAAGGTAAGTCTCGTTTTGCCACTCTGCAGGTTCGATTTTCAATCGCACTTTTCCTGTTTTTTCATCAATAGCGAAAGTGGCTGCTTTTTGTTGGTGGTCTTTTTGTGTGGGTTCCAAAACGTAATGGTGAACGGCTGCAAGATTCCCTTTGAGAAGAATAACGCCAATGGACTCGCCTGTTTTCGCAAGCGTCGAAACCCCAAAGAGCGATTCGCCTTGAAGATCACTGACGGACCCGGTGGTTCTTTTGCCAAAGCTACTGGCAAAAACCAGAAAATCGTCAAATCCAATCGCACCATCGCCATTCAGATCGTATCTTGCCTCATACATCTTTTGACCTTCCTGAGACCCAAATGCACCTACAAACAGCAAAAAGTCGGGAAAATCGACCACACCACTCTCATCAAAGTCGGGCGAAGGCACCGCAGACAGCGATTGGATCAACAGCGCAATGAGTATAATCGTAAACATTTGTGTTACACGCCTGTGCAATAACATATTAAATTCCTTCTATCAATCCTCTGACCACTCGATACAGAGCAACAGGGATATGCCCCTTGCTACTCAATGAGACTTTTGCTATAATTCTACAAATGAATTTAAGAAAGGGCAAATAATTGGCACTGACATTTGAATGGGATGAAATGGGCACAGAATACGATTTTTCGGGCGGTGTTCGCGGAAAACACCATAAGGCGTATCGTCAGGGACATTCAGTAAAAATAGAAAAACAGGATGGATCAACAGAAGTCCACCACTTTACACTCGCAGATGGCTCTGTGATGCTAGATTCGGATGTAAAACAACATTTTCCCAATTCTGAATCAGTAAATAAAGCACTCCGATCATTAATAGCAAATACATGAGAATATATTTGGTCGGTAGCACTGGAACAGATGTCCAACAAAATAAAGGGTCACTACAATTTGTAGTGACCTTTTTTGTATCTGGCTCTCACTCCATCTGCAGGAGAGAGATTGAGGGAAAGCCTGAAAATTTAAGCATTCAAGGCCTTAACAGAAGCATGGTTCTTTCTTGCCGCGCGGTACGTTGGGAACACCTGCGGATAACGTTCGCCGGAAGCCGTCTGGTAGGCATCTGCGTGAATGAAGGCAATGCTGAAGGCGCGACGGGGCCGATTCGTGGTATTCACAAGAGAAGAATGCAGCAGTTTGGTTTTGAAGAGAATGACTTCGCCTTTGTCCATTTCCATGTAAGCCCGTTTTTCTTCCGGGGCATACTTTTGAATGTCATCTTCTCGATCGACCGTATGAATGGGACATTCCTTGTGTGAATAAGGAATCACGGTCAGGCAGCCGTTTTCCCGTGTCTGTGGATCGAGGGCGGTATAGATCGTGATTTCTTCGGGAATACTCAGGTTCCAACTGCGCCCGTCCTGATGCCAGACAAGGGGCACGCCGCCTTCGGCTGGTTTGTTAAAAAACATGGACCTGAACACGCCGACTTTCTCGCCTATCTTTTTTCGCGTGATATGCCTGAAAAGTGGATGCTGGATGTATTTCAGAAACAAAGGGTCCATCTCCAGTTCCTGAATCTTCCGATACTTCAGGGAACTGCCCTTGTGCCTGGCAGTAAAACCGTTCATCTCCTCTGCCTTTGAGGCCGAAGGGCAAAGCTGCATGCGCATCCCCTCGTAGCGAATTTTGCCCAGCATGATCTCATCGATGCGGTCGCAAAGTCGGTCTATTTCTCCTTCTGGTAATATCATACCCAGCCGAACATAACCAATCGCTTCCAGTTCCTGCCATTCGGCTGTGGTCAGTTCAGGGTTCTGTCTGAGGTTTGTACCGTTCATTGCCATTGGGATATCCTCTCTATGCCTATGAAGCAACCTCATCAAGGGCATTTCCGATAGCTAAAATCAAACCATCGATGTGCTCGTGCTGCGTCGGAAGACTAATCGCACACATAGTCAGTCCCTGCCCGCAGAAATAGCCCTGATTGAGCAGAGACAGAAAAACGGCGTGTGCCATTGCCTTATCCGACCGGGTTTGATCGCGATAATCGCGCAACCGGTCAATGCCAAAATGGATACCGAACACCGACCCCGTCACAACAACCTGCGCCATAACACTCCGTTCGGCAAACAAATCTTCCAGACCGGTCTTCAACCGATTCCCCAGACGATTCAGATGCGCGTAAGCCTCGTCAGTCATAGATTCGAGCGTAGCGATCCCCGCAGCCATCGCCACGGCGTGACTGCTGTGGGTACCACTCTGAAAAACAGATGAAGACCCACTGGAATTATCCACCAGATCCATAATATCTGATCGCCCGCCAAAAGCCCCAACGGGAAACCCGCCGCCGATCATCTTGCCAAAACACGTCAAATCGGGCCTGACCCCCACATGACTCTGCAAGCCACCCTTCGCCTGACGAAAACCGACAATCTCATCGAGAATCAGCAAAATGCCGAGTTCCTCGGTAATCGCGCGCACCCGCTGGATAAAATCGTGCCGGATCGGGATAATACCCGCCTTTGGATCGAGAATCACACACGCCAATTCGTCGCGGTGGCGCGACAAAAGCCGCTCGACACTCTCCTCATCGTTATAGGGTAAAACAATCACATCCTCAAGCGCGTGCGACGCCATACCCCCCGCGCTGGGAACGGCATTGGGCGCAGAGGCTTCACCCGCGGATTCCAGGGGCGGAGCAGTGCTGATCTCCACAGCATCGTGACTCCCGTGGTAACCGCCCTCAAACTTCGCGATCTTTGGCCTACCGCTGAAACACCTCGCCAGCCGGACAGCGTGCAATGTGGCTTCGGTCCCGGAACTGACAAACCGGATGCGATCAATCGAAGATATGCGCTCGCACATCATCCGCGCCAACCGGGTCTCGACACCCGTTGCAGCGCCAAGCGCGATACCATCGACCAACTGTCTCTCCACCGCTTCTATAATCGCAGGATGGTTATGCCCCAGAACCTGCGCGGTATGGTGATTCGAGAAATCGACATAGGACCTGCCGTCAACATCTTCGAGCACACATCCCTTTCCCCGCCGCAACGCGATCGGATACGGCGCAAAAAAATAGGCGCCCTTGGCGGCGCCGGCATTCACCGATCGACCATCCTCAAACATCTGACGGGACATCGGCGTCAATTCGCGGTATCTAACTTCAATAGTCTCTCGTGACATAGCACAATCTCCATCACAGTTTCAACAGACGTCTCGCATTTTCTCCAAGCACCAGGCGCTTCTCACAATCGCTGATCCTTGCGGTAATAATCTTCCCCAGTTGCGTTCGCGGATCCATAAGCGGAACATCCGAACCGAAAAGTACGCGATCGGCACCCGCTTCGGCCACCAGCCTTTCGATCACACCAGGCTCGCGGAAAGTGGAACACGTCTCGACATAAACATTCGAAAACCGCTGCGCCGCCCGGATCGCCTGACTTCTGTAAGGCTCGGAATTGCCCGCATGCGCGATCACAAAATTCGCATTCGGATAGCGCCCGGCAATATCCTCAACATAAACGGGCCAACACGTCTCTTCCCCACCCGTATGCGAAATAATCGCCAGGCCGCGATCATCCGCGAACTGATAGACCGGATCCCACACCGGATCGTTCAACAGCCAGCGGGAATAGGGCGGGTAGATCTTAATCGCCAAAAATCCGAGCGCGTCAATCGCCCGTTCCAACTCCGGCACCATAAATTCGGGCATCAGGGGAGAGACATAGGCAAAACCGATAAACCTCTCCGGATAGCGACCCACAAAAGCCGCAGTCTGATCATTGCCCGTTGCGCCATCTGGATGAAAGATATTGAACATACAACAGCGATCAATGCCCACGGCATCCATCGCGTGGAGAATCTCATCGGCATCATCGCCCATCTCAAAAATATCCCATCGGCCGACGTGCCCGTGAAAATCGATAACTTCCCAACCGTCAATCATAGAGAACCCGCTCCAGATTCGCCGCACAAATCAACCTGAGATCATCATTCGATATCTCCAGATGATGGAGCGCGAACAGCATCGGACCCATCGCATACCGCGGGAAAAACGACCCGTACATCAGGCGACTCGCACCAAACTCCCGAACGAGCTTCTCAATCCCGCAGATATTCTCATAACGGCTGAGTTCGAGAAACGCATTGGGCAACACCCGCATCATCGGACGGATCATCATCGAATGCGTATAATGCGCGCCGACCAACACAACAGTCAGATCCGGATACCCACCCAGCGTATCGACAATCTCAGCCAGCGGCGTATCCGCCAGCGAGACCCAGAGGGGAATACCCTCAGCACTCAGCCATGTGAGCAAATCACCATAGAGCCACGAAACAAATGGCAGCCTGCATTCCTCGGTATTGTGCAGTCGAACGCTCGAAACGACACCGTCCCGGTGGAAATCGCACAACTGCCCCAGCGAACCGGAATCGCACCCGGCGACGAACTGGGGAACCAGCGCGTCATTTTGCCCCGTCAACCCTGCGAGCGAATCATTCCCCTGCATCGGACTAATCCATTCGCCTTGAACGGAATAGACAAGCGCGCGATCAACCCCGTGGCGTCCCATCTCCTCGAGCAACTGACCGGGCGAATCGACTGGAGACCGCCGGTCGTGGCGATTGCCAATCCCGACATTGGCATCAAATACGGGAACGCGAGATCTGAAAGACAAAGACATTGTTTATAATCCAACTCGGATATGGAATCACCCATCGCCCCGCGCAACGACCTCCGACCAGGGAACGCCATGATGGATGTCCTGGTGCGCCTGAGACCAGGTCTCCGTATCATAACCCGGAACATCTGCCGGATTCAACCCCTCTATGAGCGGACCGTGCATAAGCGGCGGACAGGAACGAAAACGCAGCAAATCGATCAGCAACTTCCCCCGGACCTCGCGATAATCCGGATCATCCCACCGGTTGACGAGTTCCCCCGGATCAATGCGATGGTCGTAGAGTTCGCTCTCATCTCCCGTAATATCCAGCGTAATCCGAAATTCTTCCGTACGCATCGACATATGGTGATACGCCTTGACGTGTTCGCACAGCACAGCCTGCTTATTCCAGGCCTCCCTACCCTGAAGAGTGGGAACCAGACTTCTGCCCTGAACCGTATTGGGCGCATCAACACCCAGAATATCCATCAGCGTGGGATAGAGATCCACAGACTCCACAAACCCATCGAAAACCTCCCCCTTCGGCAACGCCGCGGGATAGCGCAGAATAAACGGCACCCGATGGATACACTCGTAAAATCCGAGATTTTTCCAGATAAGACCGTGTTCACCGGCAAAATCGCCGTGATCTGCCGAATAAATGACAATAGTCTCCTCCAGAACACCCTGAGATTCCAACTCTCCGAGAATGCGCCCGATCTGCTCATCAATCAGAGAGACCAGCCCGTAGTAATGGGCAATGCACTTCTGCAGATGTGCCCTATCTCTGGGCCTGAACGGATAGGGAAGCTCCCCCCTTTTGGCCTGTTGCTGGCGTTCGGACTTGCCCTCAAACGCGTCCGCTGCATTATCCGGCACCGCGACCTCCTCGGGATCGTACATGCGATCAAAGGGCGCGGACACAGTAAGCGGGTCGTGTGGTCTGGAAAAAGAGATACACGCGAAGAACGGTTTGCCCTTATCGCGCTCCCGAAGATATTTTACAGACTCATTCCCACACCACACCTCGACCGAGTGTTCCAGTGGCAGCGGCGAAGTCACCGCACATTCGGGGTGCTGTGCCCATTTTCTGGTCAGGTCAAAATCATCCGCAACCCCCGCTTCGACCAGACTACGGAAATAATCGCAACTCAGCGGGTCGTCGGGCAGGGCGTCGGTCATGTGGTCGAAACGATGATAATCGAACTCGCGGCGGGGCCAGTGAACGCCGATATGCCCCTTGCCGATGATAGCTGTTTGATACCCCACCCGCTTCAATGTAGAGGTGATCGGGTTCAGGTGATCGGGCGGCTCGTCCGTATTATTGTGCCGCCGGTGAAAATGCTCGTACATCCCCGTCATATAGGAAATTCGGGACGGACCACAGTGCGCGCTATTGCCATACGCCCGCGAAAACCGCACCCCCTCTCGCGCCAGGCGGTCCATATTCGGCGTCCGAAGCAGGGGCTCCCCAGCACAGGACATCGTGCGCGCATTGTGCTGATCGGTCAAAATCCAGAGAATATTCGGTTGTCCAGATGCCATTTAACGCCTCACTTTCGCGTCACCCGCAGCACGCCCTCATCGGCATCCACCACCACATGGTCGCCCGTAGCGATCAGCCCAAAGGGATCTCGTTCCAACTCTGTCATCATCGGAATCTCATTGACAATACATCCGAGTGCAGCCAATCCATCCACCTCCACATTGACAAAAGCCGCAGGCGCGTTGCCCTCCAACTGTGCCAGATTTAAAACCATAGGCGTACCCGAAGAACCTTTGGTCGAGCGGATAACCAGCACGCGCCCCCCCAGAGAAATCCCCTCCAGAGGATGCCCCACGCCAATCACCTTGCCAGTAACTGCATCCACCTCGCCCCAGAACGACAGGGTCGTATCAGCCACCAGCGCCTCGCCCTCGGCGTATCCCTTAACCACCCCGTGCCCCCTGATATCAATAGTATTAGCCATCTCCGAGCCACCTCCCGGCAACTGCCGCACGTATGCAAGCATCCGTCTTGGCAATAATCACTTCCGCCCCCACCATCCCCCGCGCGTAGTGCGCCTGCTTAAAACCGTGGGTCACAATGCGCTTCGCCGGAATCCGCATATTTGTCGGACAGGTATCGCAAAGAATGCGCCCGCCAGCCGACTCGATAATCTCCGTATAGCCCATCCTATCCGCATTCCCCTTGGTACCACGCGCCGTATCGATCCACAGACGCACGCCTTCCGCCACCTTTTTCCCCTTCAAAAGAGCGGCAATTTTCGACAATTCATTAATAGACGCATGTGGGCAGCCCAGAATTACCGAATCGATTTCATCTCCCGTGCGCACCCGCAAAGACTCATACGTCTCCCTTAACGTCTCTGCATCAAACGTCAAATATTCTTCTGGAACATCCCCCTGAAAAGCCGCATCTATCGTGGGTGCCTCTGGCGTAACACCTGCAATATGGCACATCGTCACCCCGCCCGAAGTCGCCAGAGCCGCACACAGTTGCTTGGCCTCGTCCTGAGAGGGTCGTCGTATGCCATTGAACACCGGAATACCCAGACCCGCGGCTTTCCCCGCAAAATAGCCCAGCGCGCCCCAATCGGGCGGATCCTCCAACTCCGCCGTCACCTCTATCCGAAGCGTACCCTTGCGATTCTCATCCAGCAACACGCCAAACTCCGGAACCAGCCCCAGAAGCGAGGCGGCAATCGCGCTCTCCGTACCGTGTCGCGTAGTCCGCGCGCCCAGAATAGAATTGGCATAAACCACCGCAGACGACTCCGTCCACGCCAGAATCTCGTCCTTGAGCGGCACATTGCCCACCAGGTACGGAGCACAGGTAAAAGTGGGAATAAATCCCGCATCCGCAGCCAGAACCGCCAGATCCTTCTGCATCTGCACCTGCTCGGGATCATTCTCGGGCACATCTACTTCGTCCAGAGTCACAAACGCGGCATGCACCGTACAGGTACATCCGGGATGTGTCCCATGAGAACACGCCTCCACGAGATCGGCCATATATCGGTCCATCGTCTCTTTGGACGCCCCCTGAGCCATCAAATTGGGCACCGGCAGCAAAGCGTGTGTATTATCCACCTTAATCAGCCGTTTTGCCCCCATTACCTCACCCCAATCAACCAGCCAGCGCATGCACTTAGCCAGATAGTCTCCCCGCGACCCATCCAGAACTGCCTGCTGTTCTCCTGTCAGTTCCATAAAACCCTCCTTAATTGCCGAACGGATCGATACCCGCCAACTCGTAATTCCTGATCCAATCGTGATGGGACCTCGCCACGCTCTCCGGATTAACCCGGCTTCGAGCGATAAAACCCGGCACATCCTCACGACCCGTCGGAAGCCCAATGCGGCTATAGCGAACATCCAGACTCCACCTGACCGAATTTGTCGTATGCGGGGTTGATCGATGGAGAACGCGCTCCATCGTCATCAATACATCGCCCACATCCACCTCGCAGGTCACGACCTCAGAATCTGGAAGCTCGCTTTCGAAGACCCCTTTAAAGTGGGGCGTTCGATAATCATGCGGCAAAAGACCGACCCGATGGGAACCGCGAAGCACCTGCAAACACCCATTATCAGCCGTCGCCTTAACCAGTGGGATCCAAAAATTGACAAAAAGCGTCTCTCCCGCATCCTCCGGTATGAGATACGCCAGATCCTGATGCCACGGCACCACGGTCGCTTCCAGGTCTGGCAATTTGGCGCGCAGATTGGACTGCGGATGTGCAAAAATTTCAGGACCGATCAGAGATTCAGTCGCATCCAGTATAGCGGGATGCGTCCTGAGCGCGAACATCCCGGGCGTCTTAAATCTCTTACCCTGAAAATTCTTCCAGATCCGCTCTGGCTCCGAACAGGCATTCGACACCAGAGCCAATCGGGTCTCAAAAGACGCGTCGGGAAACGTATCCCCCGGATCGAGCAGCCCCTCACCCACCGCCTCGCTCACCACCTCATCAATTTTAGCCACAACTTCATCGAGAAACGGTTGGTACGCTTCTTTGGGAAGCTGATCGCGGACGATCAAAAAACCATCGTCGTGGAACTGCGCCACCTGTTCCACACTCAGTCCATATTCCATGGGAAACCCTCCAATCAGTTTTTATCCACGCATCGCCTTGTAATCAACCGCAGAATTTTCTCCAGGTCAAGCGTTCTCTGCGGTCCCTCTTTTGAAGCGGTCCACATCCACCTATCCCGGCGTACCTCCGTAATAAAAAACCACCTCTCGCACCCTGACCTCACCGCTGACCAGATCTTCAACGGTAATCTCCAATACATTCACGCCAGCTTTTGCCTGCCTCAGGTCGAGTTCGACATATTCGTACTCGGACCGCTCCGTCCCTATCTGCTCGTAGGTCACCGACACCTGGGGTTTTCTCCGCTTGAAGAGCGAACGGAGCCCGGTCGTAATCGCCCCGGCAATTCCCACAGCAGCTTCAGGCGTGAACCGCACCAGGTATTTTACCTTGTAACGGGTCTGACCGTAGTCATTCCGTTTCAAATTGTAGATCTCGAAATAGGCATAGACCTTCTGCTCCTTCGTATATGTCCTGGAAGGCACCGGAACCACCCAGAGTTCGCCCTTCCGAAATCGGTTGTTCGTCCCTTCACCGCCAATTGAAGAAGCGAGCTGGATACCGCTGACATGGAGGCCCTCCAATGCATAGTCCGGGACCTCTACAGACTGCTTATAGATCCCGATGCGCCCCGAAGCCCTGTCCTTGAGCTGAACCTGTAGCTCGTATTTCCCGGGCGGTACCTGAACCCGAAGCTGGTCGGGCACAAACACCCCCCTCGCCTGACTGAAACCCTTGCTATTCTGGTAGAAAAACTCATCTGTAGCGCGGTAAATATGGGTGTAATCCTCGTTCATCAGAGCCATGGAACTCTGCACCCGGATCATGAAGTCCTCGTCTCCCTTGACGATCTCCACCTCTCGGGGGGGAATACCGTAATAGACTTCGAAATTGGTCTGTCCCTCGGAACCGCGGAAATCGGCCAGATCGTAATAGAAATGCAACGCGGCACCTCGTATGCTCGGACGATAATAATCAGGAGTTTGTGCAATGGTCCTCTGGAAGACCGTCCCGGGAGCATATTCGAGCATTCGCGCGGCATTTGCAAGCTTATTCTCTCCAGTGGGAATGGGGGGAACCCGAGCAAACTCGTAATCGCCGCTGCCGAACTCATCGGTAAAAGTAAACTCCACACCCCCCTGGAGCTGGGTGTAGGTCCACGTCTCCCAGGGCACGGTTTCAGCGCTGCGTTCCATCGTCACTGGAGCGTAGTTTTCGAAGGTGAGGCGGAGATTTGGATTTCCCAACTCATCCAACATGCTCGTGGGATTAAGACCGAGCATATCGGCGTTGGCATCTCCTTCCGCTTCTGCCGGAGCCGGCCCCACGGTCTCTTCCAACTCCCCGGGCGCGTCGAGGGACCCCGTTTCGATATCGAACTCCATATCGGGACGACGAGGACTGGATCGGATGGGAAAGACCGGCCCGGTAAAGGTTAAATACGTGGCGGCAGGCCCGTAAAGGTCCACGGCCATCCGGGTGCGCACCGCCTCGACCTCAGGGCTCACACTCAACTGCCTCTTACTGGAACGGTAGTCTGGCTCTCCGTAGCGAATATAGACCTCTCCCCGCTTGTCCCATGGGAATACCTTTTTGGAAAAAAAGGTGCGTGCGTACCAGACCCGGCGATAATGTTCAATGATGCGCTCGTTGATCCGCGTCAGGATATCGGAATCTCGCCGCAACCAGAATTTTTCCAGGTAGTCCAGACGCTCGGTACTGTCAGAGATCGCTTGATAGGCGTGAAATTCCCTCTCAGATGCAACGAGCGAGATGTCGGTATAGTGCTGGCGCTCCTGATCATCTACCTTCTGCAGATAGCGCTCGAACTGTTCTAAGGCGGTTTCATAGCGCTCTAAAAAGAAGTAGCCCTGGGCTATTAAGGGGATCAGCCGGGTCTCTCTGAGATGCGGTTTCAAGTGAGGCGTGAGGTATGTGTTGATCTTGCTGTACTGTTCGCCCTGCACACAGGCGAGTCCGAAGTAGTAAAGCCCATCTACATTGTCGGGCTCCAGCGCTACGTACTTCTCATAGTAGTGGATGGCTTTCTCGTGGTCCTGCCAAAAGCGCTCGTAGAGTTCGCCCAAAAGCCGGTAGGCCGGGGCATAAGTAGAATCAATCCTGATCGCCCGCCTCGCCTCGCCTCGAGCACGCCTGGAGTTAAAGAAGGCATTGAGTCCCCTACCGGGGCCCTCCACATAGACCAGCCCGAGGCCCACATAAGCATCGGGACGGGTTGCATCCAGCTTTTTGGCCGTCTTGAAGGTCTTTTCGGCTGCCTTGAAGTCCCGATTTTTGAGGTACGCATAGCCGAGCCGAGAGTGAAGGGCGGCATCTTCTGGATAAGCCCCAACCAGCCGGGTGAAGGTAACGACCGCATCGCCGGACGCGCCTTTGAGCATCTGTTGCTCTCCCCGGGCAAGCAGAGTGTCCTTCTCGGCTTTGGAAAGCACCACCTTCTGTTCTGTTTCACCCTCTTCCCGGGCAGAAACAGCAGATACGAGGATCGGAATCCCTATCCCCACCAAAAGGATCCAATTGCGGGGGAATTTATTCCAGTTTCCCCGGTCTCGTAATCGACACAATCCGGTCAAAGCATTCATCGCACCCCTCTCCTTACTCCGCTCTACTTTGCTTTTGAGGTAAGGCCCCATTCTTTGCGGAGTTTCAAAATGGATTTTCGATCTTCCAGAGGAGCCTTGGGAATGACGTCGCCCGCGTCCTCTCCCATATGGCGATCGTCAACCGCTTCGGATGCGAGTTGATAACGGGTATCGCTGCTAAAGCGAAAATAATTGGACGTGTTTTCAAGCGAGGCGTGCATGAAATACATGCCGAAAATGACGACATCGCCCGCGTTAAAAGGAGTAGATGCCCAGCGGACACCCAGAGTTTTCACGACGTCATCGGGATCGGTGGAAAACGCACCCCCGTCCAGATCTTGATGCGCGTCCATCGCGCCGTAAGTATTTTTGAGCTGCTGGATTTTGTGGGAGCCTAAACAGAGGGCAAGCGGGCCCATGTCCAGAGATATATCGCCGAGCGCGGTCCACATCGTATAGAGTTTTTTGGTGCCGGCACCCATATAGACCACATCGTAATGCGCCCCTGCATTCTGACCTCGGCAGATCACGCGGAGCCATTTGTGGTCAAATGAAAGAACGGGCCCCCCCATGAAGCGTTCGAAGAAGTCCATGGTATTTTTGCCTTCAACGATTTCGAGAAATCCCGGCCATTGTTTTACAAGTCGATCCGGAAAGCGGGGACGGCGATTTTCGCCAATCACCGCCTTGTCCAGAGGCGTGTCCGGGGCAAGGAGATTCTGGGCGGCCATGTTTTCCAGAATTTCTCGCCGGGCATTTTGAATTTGCTGCCGCGTATGAAAGTTGCGAATGATGAGATAGCCGTCTTCTTCGATGCGCTGGTGAAGGGCCTCGGTATCGTCGAGCAGATGGGTGGCTTCTCTGGGGGTGAAAATGGTTTCGCCAAAGACGAGTTCGCGCCCAGACATCGAAACCCGGGTACCGTCGGGAATGTTAAAAGTGGACATGAGTATCCTCCTTAGAGATTATAGAGAGTTCCTGAGGATCATTGATTCTTCTTCGACTAACATCACATCAACCGGGCGGACAAGACAAACACTACTCATACTCTATCCAGAGCTGTAAGTCGCAAAGGGTGAGCGCGTCGCCGCCTGGCGCATTGTGCGCGATCTCAATTCGGTTTGAGCCCAATTTCACCTTCCGGGGATTCACGGTATAGGTCGCCCAAACATCGGTGAGCCCCGTGCAGACAAGGGGATTACCGTTGAAGGTGATAGATACGTCGCTGGCATCGGTTAATGCTTCAGCTTGAAGACACAGAGTTGCCCTGGGCCTGAAGCCGCTAGCCCCGGCACTAGCCAGATCATCCCCGACAGTCAGGTCAATCTCCAGGAACTCGCCAGCATTCAAAGTATGCGGATCCTCGGGGGAAAAGACCCCTGGACGCGTGTAGAAGCGATCGCCATCCTTCAGCCAATACCCGGCATCCATGGCCTGTCGCCCCCGGAAAACGGGGCAATAAACCTTGTTCAAATGGGCGAGCGTATCTGGATCGCCCAGATCGTGGAGAATCTGCCAGCGCGTCAAATTGAAGAAATAGACCGAATCGGCCCCCGCGTTTAAGGCGTTGACAGATCGCGCCCGGTACGCTTCCAGCGAATTGCGCACCACAGAAAAGGGCGGCGTCACACCGGAAGCGGCGGAGAGTTCGCACTCGAGGTGCCTTGAAACCCCGGTCAGTTGAGGCAAAGGGGTTTGGACGCGACATTCGTCCAGAGCCGCCCAGACCTGAACGCCGTATCTGTGACCGAGGGCGACACTCTCGGACCATTCCTGCAGGCGGAAGTATCCGCCCGGAATCCAGATGTCGATCAAATCCTCGGCCATCCATTTTTCTATCTGGATACCCATTCCGTTGCAGTACCCGACGGAATCCGGGGTGCGAACGGACAGGAGGATGGGCCGGGCGCGCTCCGCACCGATTTCATCGGTCATCGCTCTGGTCCTGCGCATCAGATCGGTCATACTCTCGCGCTCTGCATCACTGACCTCCTCACCCCAGGCGGCGCTCTTGAACAGGGTCGGATGCCGAAAGAAATCGAACATGAACCCATCGATATCGTAGCGACGAGCCACGTCTTCCCACAGGCGAAAGGCCTGGTCGCGAATTTCGTCTCGCCCGTAATTGACCGATGTCCAGCGACCGTGGGGAGGCGGGTCATCCTGGGTGCCCACCAGCCAGTCGGGGTGTTCCTGTTTGAGCCTGTTGTTGGCGATTTTCCACCTCGCATCCTCGTAATCGCCAGCATCGTGGGTATCGTTCATGCGCATGGCCCAGAAGGCTTCGAAATTATTCTCGCGACAGAACTCGAGGTAGATCTGAAGCCCATCGCGCCCCTTATCGTCGAGCTCGATACCTTCTGGCGGCCACTCCTGTCCGACTGCGGTGCGATACAAACGGGACAGGTTGAACTGATGCACCAGTGAATAGGTACACGTATCGACCCGGGTACCCACCGCATGCGCGAGAATTCGCTCTATGGGCTGCCCGTCGGAGTGAAAGACAATCCGGCGTTTGCGCCCGGCGGCCCCTTTGCGGAGAGCCTTGATTTGCGCATCTGAGAGTGCCATCAGTTCCACCTCTTTTCTTTTCAAAGACTACCTTCAAAAGTGTTTCGAGACCGGAGAAAAGTCAACTCTAACCTGAGCCAATTCCCGAATCACCCCGCACAATGCCTTTTCCAGGCATCATACATCTCGGCCATCTCTTTCACCAGGTCCGGATATTGATCCGCAAGGTCATTCACCTCTGTCCGATCAATCTCCATATCGTAAAGTTCCCAAAGCGAATTCGGGTCCGGCCGCGCTTTTTGTTCTGACCTTGCCTCTCTGTCAGTACGCCAGGGATTGTAATCTCTCCAATAATCAGGAGAGACGAGTTTCCATTTTCCCATTCTCACGGCACGCCAGAGGGCGGTCTCACTATACTGATTCCAGTACAGCGCCCTGTGGCCCTCGCGCTGTTCGCCTCTGAAGACCGGCAGCAGGCTCTTGCCTTCCAGGGACAGGACGCCTTTGTGGGAGGACGGGTATTCCGCTCCTGCAATATCTGTACAGGTAGCCATAACATCGATGAGGTGACCGATCTGATGGGTGATCTCGCCCCCGTTTTGAATCACGCGCGGCCAGTGTACGATAAACGGTGTAGAGATGCCACCCTCGTGATTCCACCGCTTGAATTTGCGAAAAGGCGTATTGCTGAGATTGGCCCAGGGCAGATCTACCGTACGGTACGACGCCGCGGGACCGGGCGGAATATCGGGCGTGCTGGTCCTGTCTTCATCGCTGGCGCCGTTGTCGGACAGAAATAGCACGAGGGTGTTTTCCTCTATACCGAGTTCGCGGAGTTTGGCCTGCAGGCGCCCGACATTCTGGTCCACGCGGTCAATCATGGCCGCGTAAACAGCCATCTTCAGATCCCAGGCATCTCGATCCTCAATCTCCTCCCACGACAGCGAATCCGGATCGCGCGCCGAAAGGGCCCACCGCTCGTCAATCAGGCCCATCTCGACCATGCGTTCGAGGCGCTGCTCCCGCAGCCTATCCCAACCGACTTTGTATTTGCCCTTATACTTTGCGATGTCCCTCGGCCAGGCGTGCAGGGGATAGTGCGGTGCAGTATAGGCCACGTAGAGGAAGAAAGGTCTGTCTTCCCGCCCGTACTCGTCCAGGTATCCAAGGGCGTAATCTGTGAACGCGTCGGTGGTGTAGAAGTCTTTATCCTCGGGTGTATAGGGCTGGATGACCCTGTCGTCGATGGCAAATGCGGGATTGTCGTCCGGAAATTTTTCACCGGGCTGTTCTTCACCGGGTCGTTGCAGACCCGGGTTAAAGAAGTTGCAGCATCCATCGACGAGGCCGTAATAGCGGTCGAAACCCCGTTCGACGGGTAATCCAGAGAAGAGCCCGGACAGATGCCATTTTCCCGACATGAGGGTGCGGTAGCCAGCAGCCTTGAGTACCTCGGCGATGGTGACACAGCCCTTCGGCCCTCCCCTGCTGACTTGCTGGGAGTAAAGCCCGGTCAGCAGAGACGCCCGCGTGGGTGCGCACAGGGCATTGTTGTAAAACTGGGTGAAGCGAAGGCCGTTTGAGGCAAGCTGGTCGAGGTTGGGAGTGCGGATCTCGCCGCCATAGCATCCCAGGTCGGAAAAGCCCATATCATCGACCATAATCAGGAGGATATTTGGTCTTGCGCTATTTTCCGTCGATCTACTCGAGTTCATCTAACATCTCCTAAAAAATGTCGCAGGAGACCCCGTGTTTGAGCACGGGGAGGCACGCGAAGCACAATGCCAATCATGCGACGTGTTTATAAACATAGACCTGCACATTGATGTTGACATCCATACCATTTGTGAGTATAATAAAGTATGATTATAACAATAAAAAACAATATGTTATGTTATTCCCTGCATACCATTGTGCCGATTGGACACTCTATTCAGGACGGTCAGTTTTAAATGCCATACCTGACAATAAAAGCCCCTCTTCGCGGCGTACCTGAACGCTTTGACATTCTTCGTGACGCGATGCTGTCTGCGACCAAAGTCTATAATGGCTTGATCTTTCATCTGCGTCAAGAATACCAGCAGCATGGGAAAGTCTGTTATTCGGCCAGCCATCTCAACCGCATCGCACGCGGGTTGCCACGCCACAAGGAATTGTATTCCGATGTGGTAGATACCACGCGACAGGCGGTGGGATGGGCTTTTGGGTCGTTCTTTCAAAAGCACAAGCGCGACAAGAAGGCACGGCCTCCAGGATTCAGGAAGAAGACACGACTCTCTCCGCTACGCTATTCCCATCCCAACAATGGCTCCATCAAGGTAATCCACAAGCGCGGAATGACATATCTTCGCATCTCGCTTGGCACCACCCGAAAGGATGGTGTGTGTCGCCTCGTCTTTCGTCTCCACACCCGCCCAAATGTTGACCTTTCCAAGTTGAAGAATGTCCAGATCACCTACGATACGCATACACGGGATTTCCAAGCCCGTCTGGTGGTCAAAGTGGATGTTCCTGATAAGCCGGGAGAGGCCACCGTTGGTGTAGATATAGGCGAAGACTGGCTCATTGCCGCAGATTTCTGTGACGGCGCGCAATATCTGGTTTGTGGACGTGAACTTAAGGCCACACGCCGATACTGGCAGAAGGTCAGAGCAAAGGTCAAACCACCCAGTCAAGACCAGCCCAAGATGTCGAGACGCTATCGCCAGATCGCCCGAAAAGAAGCCCGACAAATCACACATGCCCTCTATATCGCCAGTAGAAGGTTTGTGGATGTGTGTGCCGATAAGGGTGTAGGACTTATCATTTTGGGAGACCTCACCGGCATCCGACATCGCATTGCCTATGGCAAAAGGATGAATCAACGCCTGCACGCCTGGCCATATGCCAAGCTCAGGACGATGATTGAATACAAGGCTGCGCTGCTTGGCATAAAGGTCAAAGTCGTCTCGGAAAAATATACTTCGCAGACTTGCCCGCAATGTAATATAAGAAAGAAATCCAATCGCAAGCATCGTGGTTGGTACTCCTGTCGTTGTGGCTTTGAAGGTCAAGCAGACCTGGTAGGTGCTTTCAATATTCACCGGCAAGTATCTGGGGTTCCCAGTAGTGGGCGTTCGGCGCGCCCCGTGGTCTTGGTATTTGATCACCATACGGTCCACGAAGCTGCAAGTTCTCGGGAGGCCGCCTGATAAAGGGTGACCCCCGGAATCCCTTGACTTCAGTCAAGGGAGCACGTCGATTAAAAACTCATTGTTTGCGGAGGGCCGGGGTCCATCGATAACACACGGGCGTCAAAGTTTTTTTTCAAAAGCTGCAGCTTCAGGTCCCGATATTCTGGATTATGCCACAGGTCGGTAAACTCCCAGGGATCATTTTCCAGATCGTAGAGTTCGCCCAAATCGTCGTGTTCAGCACTGTGATAGGCCACGATCTTCCACCGGTCATCCCGGTACATCGTCGCGTGTACCGGGCTGGATAGCCGGTGGTCGAAGTATTCAGATCGCACAAATTCCCGGTGCTTATCCGGTTCCGCCTGCCCGGTCAGGATGGGCAGCAACGACTTTCCCTGCATGCGCTCGGGAATAGGCAATCCAGCCAGGTCCAGCAAAGTGGGCGCGATGTCAATGAGTTCGACCAGAGCCGGGCTGCGCATACCGCACCGGAAGCGTTCGGGCCACGACCAGATGAGAGGGACGTGTACTCCGCCTTCGTAGAAGCGGCAGCCCTTCAGAACCAGGCCGTGGTCCCCGAGCATCTCACCGTGGTCGCTGGTGAAGAGCACGACCGTATTTTCGCGCTGTGCGGTTTCGTCCAAAAAGCTCAGGATGCGTCCAAACTGGTCATCTACCAGCGCGACCATGGCGCAGTACGCAGCATACAGAGCCTGGGCGTTTCTCTCATCGGGGGGAAGAGAGCGAGTCTGGAAACGCACGCCCATCTCCGCCAGCCTGTCCTGGTGGGCGATATCGCTTTCGCGGAAGTGTGGTAAAGGCATGGCAGCGGGATCGAACCGACGATAGTACTCCCAGGGCGGGTTAAAGGGTTTGTGGGGATAGAAGACATTCACGCACAGCATCCAGGGGGCCTGTGCCTGGCCGATAAACTCAAGGGCTTTCTCCGTACACCAGGTCGTCTGGTGCAGATCGGGCGGTACGTTGTCGCGTTCGGGTGTTGGGGCCATAACGCAGTCCATCTTCCGGTGCGGGAGCCTGACGACTTCGGCGGGATCCAGGCCTTTTTTACTCAGCCAATCGGCGTAGTCATCCTGGTCGGGCGACTGTGGGTTAACTGAGGTGTGGTTCCACTGGAAGTATCTGAACCCGTCGTCGGCACGGGATTCGCGCCCGTTCTTGCTCCCCGCCAGATGCAATTTTCCAACCAGCCCGCAATCGTAGCCGGCCTCCGCCAGCAAGCGGCTCACGAGCGTGGCCTCTGCTTCTTTGGGAAAGTAGTCGTTGCCGTTGTAATTGACGTGTACTGCACTGGGATAGCGCCCGGTCATAAAACTGGCACGGCTCGGGGTGCAGATAGGATGCTGGCAGTAGGCGCGCGTGAAAGCCACGCCATCGGATACCAGTTGGTCGAGCGCTGGTGTGCGAGCGTGGGTATTGCCCAGCGCGCCGATGGTGTCGAAGCGCTGTTGGTCGGTGCAGTACCACAGAATATTTGGCAGATGGTCTGACATTGTGTTTTCTCCTTTCTCTCTATGGCCGCAGCAAGACCTTTCCGATCGAAAGCCGTTCCTCGATCAGCCGGTGCGCTGAGGATGCGTCTCCAAAGGGGTATACGTGGCGTACCACCGGTCGGAGCCTGTCGGCCTGGGCCAGATCGATCAACGCTTCCATAATCTCGGGAGTGTGTGCCTCCGCATTGCTGCTACCCCCCCACCCGATCAGCTTCAGATTTTTTACCCAGAAAGGCCAGAAATCGACCTGACCTGTACCGGTGAAGGTGTTGGAACCAAAACTGACCATCCGACCGCCTTCGGCCATGCAGTTCAGACTTTGGGTGAAGACTTCGCCACCTACCGACTCCCACACCACGTCCACGCCACGTCCTGAAGTGGCCTCCAGCACCGCAGCCACGAAATCGTCGGTTCGATAGTTGATTGCCAGATCAGCGCCGAGTTCACGTGTCAGATCGAGTTTTTCCGGGCTGCCAGCGGTGGCCAAAACCCGCGCCCCAAAGGATTTGGCAAGCTGGATGGCCAGAACGCCCGTACCACCTGCGGCGGCGTGGAGAAGCACAGTCTCACCTGCCTTCAAACCCGCCGCGATTTTCAAGGTGTGATACGCCACCGGCGCATAACCGAATGCGGCCACCTGCTCGGGCGTAAACGATGGGGGACAGGCCGTTGTGCCCGGCCTTCCGTCGGGCCTGGGCTGCAAAGCCTTCGCATCCACCACAGCCCACTCCACGCACGAGCCGGGTCGCAGGCCTCCAACCAGATGGCGAGAACCGAGTTCAACACCTTTGGCGTTCGTCCCCAGCGCCGCGACTTCCACGCAGGCTGTGCCACCGGGAAAATAGGGAGGACCCGCGATACCGTAGCTCGATTCTCGTGCCGATCCGATGCGGCCGCTACCGCCGCGCCTGATGTGGAGCTGAATGTAGTCGATGGCAATGGCCAGAACCTTGACCAGGACCTCGTCGGGACCCGCCTGTGGTGTGGCTACCTCCTCACAGTGCAGGACCTCTGGCCCGCCAAATTCGCGGTATACTACGGCTTTCATCGTGTCGGGAAATCGGACGGGATTAATATCTCTTCCGGACATATCTGATGTGACCTCTCTGTAATGCGTCGGACCCTGGCCTCACCGCTGACCAGATCCTCAACGGTTTGAAAATTCCAACTTACCAGCCGTGAACATAATGCCCGTCTCCGAGGGGGAACCAGATATAGTCAACAAGGGAGGAGAGAAAGACCCCTGCGACGTAGCCTATCGGGAGACCGATGAAAAAAGGAGCGGCGCGGCGATACAGACCAATGCCCCCGATGCGCATAATCAGGCTCTTGGCAGCCCAGGTCAAGAAGATGGAGAAAGCGTAGATCCGGGGACCTGTGGTATTCTGGAAGGCCAGGCCGAGGGGATGGAGGGGCCACCAGGGCAGGCGGTTGCGCAACAATATCATGAGCAGAACCTCCAGGGCGCCAAAAAGACAAACGCCCACCTTGGCGGGGTCGAAGACGGTAAGATCGCTCTCCAGGACTTTCGCCGCCAGCCTGTTGTACGGAGCGACCAGTGATCCCTCCGGGTTAAAAGGTCCTTTGTGCAGGTTCTGTCCACCGTAGATGTAGGGCAGGTAGATCACGAAGAAGAAGGAGGCGAACAGACCCGCGAGAAACGCCAGCAGAGCGAGCCAGACGACGAGCGATCGCCTGCGGGTGAGGCTGCTGAGGAGCTTGAAGTGGTGTGGCAGCGCCGGCCAGGCCGGGATGCGGAGATTGCCGAAGAACGCGCCCGTGTTGACCATGCCGATGCCGACGAGGTCCCCCCGAGAGAGGTTCGCGGTGCCGACCAGAGTCTCCAGCATAGGTCCCCCTTTTACAGCCACCGGAAAGAGATGGGTAAACCCGCTGGCGGCCGTGAACTTAGCAACGGTCAGGTAGGCGATGTAGAGCATAAGGGTGTGGGCGATAGCCATTGGGAGCGATATGCCGAAGGCGTGCATCAAGCCGATGATGAAGACGGTAGAAATCCCGAACCCGAGCAGGGCAATCCGATAGGACGCGGTCCCCTCGTCCTTCACAGCACCTACGTCCCCGAGTGCGGTGCGCCAGACCCGCTGCAGATGGCCCCGCGCGACCCAGACCGACCAGAGCGCCAACAGGACCATTGCGCCGTAGCCCTCCAGATCGAGGATTCCACTGGGAGGAGCCTGCTGTCCGGACAGTCCAATACCGAAGCCAGTGCGGTTCATGATTCCCAATTTGAAAATCGCCAGCAAGCGGAATGCCCAGAGGCTGAGCAGGATATCCAGATTGCAGAAGTAGGTAAGCCCGATCACCGTGGGCAGGACGCGGAGATAGACCGGAGGAAAGTCCCTGCTTACATGCACCGCCTTGGTCAGGTAGAATCCAAAAACGGTGATTTCGGGCAATACGACCGCGAAGTAACCCACGATATTCCAGAGAAAGATACCAAATACCAGAAAAAAGCCCGCCCAGAAGACGCCATCGCGGAAGAGGCGGGGTACCCGTCCCGGCTCGTCGAATCCCGACGTCAACTCCACGGCAAATTGCGCAAGCGGATAGGTCAACCGCTCGGCATCCTCCCACTGGCGCTGGAGGATAATAAACGCGCAGATGCCGGCTGTGAGCACGGCGATGGGGACCGCCGTACCCCAAAAGAGGGGCCTGACCCA
This sequence comes from Gemmatimonadota bacterium, assembly GCA_009838845.1. Taxonomy (NCBI): domain Bacteria; kingdom Pseudomonadati; phylum Gemmatimonadota; species Gemmatimonadota bacterium. Next base: position 26,580 of record VXRD01000010.1, read on the forward strand.
CCCGATCCAGGGCACGGGTGTCTCGGGCGCAAGGCCGTCGTAATAGGGCCGGATAACAGCCGGAGACGCATCGGGCATATACCACCAGGGCAGGGCGTCGAAGAACGCCTCTTCCCACCGGTTCTCGGGGGAGGCGAAGTAGGTGGGAGCGGCCAGGGTACTCGCCCAGTAGCCGGTAAAACCCTCAAAGGGGATGTTTCCGGCGATCCAGGACATGCTGTAGATCACCAGGAGTTCGGTGCCGCTCAACGCCGCTCGGGGGAAAAAGGCCTTCAGGCCCAGGTTGACGAAGAGCCAAAGACCAAACGGGATCAGCATCGCCATTGGAAACTGGGACTTATTCAGGGAAAAGGAGCCCATGACCATGCCGGCATAGTCGGCATAGATGTTGAGAATTACGACAGTGGCCGCGCCCAGGAGAACGGAGCGGAGGGTGATGCGGGCGGGCGCCTTCTCGGGAGCCTGGCTGGCCTTGGTGTCAAGAGCTGAAGAATCTGGCATGGAATCTGTTAAAAAAATCGCAATGGCGCAAAAGCCCCCATTCGAACCGAAAAAATCCAGTCGGGTAAACTTTGCGCCACTTGAGGTTCCCCCGGCTCCGCCTAAAAGGGAAGCCGAGGGGATTTCGCGTTTTCAGTCTGGCGGTTACAGCGAGCCGGAAAAACTCAGACGGATCGGGGCATCGAAATATTTGCCGAAGTCGGAGTAGGCGATGTCCAGCCGAATATTTCGACCTGAGAAGGTGCCCTTCAGCCCTGCGCCGACGGTCCACGATTCTGCATCGTAGTCAAACTTATAGCCAGCGCGCAGCGCGACGATATTCTTCAACCACAACTCGCCGCCCAGATTATAGCGCTGGTCGCGGTCGGTGAAGTAGGCCCCCTCAAAAGAGGCGGTCAGCGACATCGGGTCGCCCAACTCGCCGAAGACCTCCATCGAGGTACCCAGGTTGAACACCACTGGAAATTCCGCGGGGTCGCTGTGGATCTTCATCTCGTTGCCCAGGTTGTTGATGCCCATGCCGATGCGGAGGCTGCGGTAGCCAGTATGCAGCAACGTGTAGAGGCTCAGCGAGGTCCCACCCAGCTTTTCCGGGCCGAGATTGGACTGTACGAATGAAAACTTGGCAGCCGCGGAAAGCTTATCGGTCAACTGACGGGCAAAAATCACACCCAGGGCGTAGTCGCCTACATCCAGCATTTCTCCTGTGCCATTGGGCTCCAGGATGGTGGTCCGTTCGATCTCTGGAGGTTGGTGATTGACCACGGAAATGCCCAGCACAGCGTTCCACCCGACATTGAGGGCAACAGCGCCAGAGTAGAACCTGGAATCTACCAGCCACTGCACATATCCGAAGGAATAACCCAACCGCCGCACCGAGGTGATACCGGCCGGATTCAAATAGATCGCATCCATGCCCTCAGCAACAGAGGTATAGGCATCGCCCATTGCCGCAATACGGGCACTGGGTGTGACCTTCAGGAAGGCGAGCGTACTCGGCCCTTGCTTTTCAAAAGCTCCGGTAACCTTGTCATTAAACAGGTGCGGCACATCCAACTCTTGCTGTGCCTCCGCCCCCAGCGTGCCGCAGACGACAATCGCGATCACAAAGAAGAGAATTCTTTTCATAGTTGAAACCATCCTTTATTTAAAACAGCTACTTGTGCAGGATAAAGGCTCCTCGAGACAGCTTGCCCATGCTCTCCTGTACTTCGGATTCCACGACAAAATAGTACAGTCCGGAAATGACCTCTCCACTGAGGAACCGATCCTTTAACTCCCAATTGGTCTCGCCGAGAAGCGGGTTGTCGTGTCTGATTATCGCTACCATATCGCCCGATACCGAAAAGATGCGGATCGTACACTTGTGGGGTAATCCCACAAACCGCAGGCTCTCGGCACCCTGGTAACTCTGGCCGTCCAGAGTCACGCTGAACGGGTTGGGCACCACCCGCACCTGTCGTTCCAGATTGTCGCTCAATGTGCTACTGGCCATCTTGGGGCGCAGCGGCACATTGACCTTTGTCTCCGGCGCGGAGTAGCCGCCCTCCAGTCCGCTCACGGTGAGGTGTTCCCGGACTTTCGGAGGCAGATCGGCCAGGGTCACTGACCCTTCGTTCCAGTCCTGCTTGGGGGAAGCAACGGCGCGGACATTGTAGATATAGCGAAAGCCAGCCAGAGAGTTCGTATCGACATACTTATACGTTCCGGCACTGGTGGCGGGAATCTCTTCCACCAGTTCCCACGGACCGTATTCCTGGAAGGTAGATCGGTAGATCCGGTAGGCCACAACATCGGCCGTCCCATATTCGGGATTGATTGCCTTTTCAACGGCGTCGGTCCACGAGATCTCGATGTTGGCATCCTGGTTATTTCCCGCCTGGAAGTCCACGTCCGGAGGAGAGTTGGGAATGCGGAAGCCGCTGTCGTATGCGAACTGGGCGTGAGACAGGTTCTGCAGGAGAGCCTTTTCACCCTGGGCAAGCACCTGCTTGCGGGCATCGTCATTCAGGCCCCTTTCCCCCACCCCGAATGCCCAACTCATCTGGTCCCTTGCAAAACCGGTCCTGGAATCGACATTGCTCTCTTCTATGTCCCCGGCGTGGCCAAAGACGTAGGCGACCACGATCTTGGCCTTATCTCCGGGTGCCAGGTCGTAGGGACCGTAGATCTGGTCGGACCAGACGACCCCCTCTGCAGGGGGATCGGCCATCGAGGGAGCCGTGTAAATGTCGTAGAGATCGGCCATACCGACGCCCTTGCCGATGGGATCATCGATATTATCAAGCCCGTGTGCCCTGAACCAATGCCCCAAAACCTGGTCGCTCTTCGGATCCACATAGCCCTGTGCCAGATCGTTCGCGTTGAAAACGTGGCTGGAACCGGAATTGCGAAACGCCAGAGGTGCAAACCCGGCGTATTCTGGCGCGATCGGTGTGCCTTTCGGTCGGTCTCCGCTGGCCGGGAAGGAACCACCGGGATTTTCAAGATCGGAATCAAATGGATCTCCCGTGTCTTCCTCAAAGCTATTGGTGGTATTCCCGTCATATACATAGGTGATGTGTTTGCCGGCGAAGTCCGCAGCGGTCAAGCCGCTGAGGGAATTGGGCTGGAAGCCGGGAGATCCCGAGAAACGGAAGAAATCGTCCAGCCCACCCGACCTGTTGTATCGGATCATCCCACCTTCGTGCCCCCACCGGTAAGAGGTACCGGTGGAGTTGACGTAGAGGGTGTTATTGAAGCCGAAGTAGGTATCATTGAGCTGTTTATCGCCCCGGTTCTCGAACTCGACATCCACGATAATGAAGTCGTCGAAGTCCTGGTGGCTCCAGGCGTATATCTTGCGCGTCATCACGATGTTGTGCTTGAACCGCGTCTGCGTGATGTGAATCTCCTCAGGCGCGTCCTGCACGGGTGGATAGATATGGTAGTCGTAATTGTGAATCTCGTAGGGTTCGGCAGCCGTGGCATCGCCCGACTTGGGCGTTGCGCCGGGATACCAGTTGGACATTTCCAGACCGGTCTTGATCCCCCTGAAGGGCACGACCGTGCGGATGCCCCAATTGGCCTCTGGGCCGTTCAGGATGTCGTAGATCATCGGGAACACATCCTCCGAGGGGTGGCGCGGACCGGTCCAGGAGACGTGCTTCTCTCCATCCACATTCGTGAGTACCAGCACGCCATTGCCGGATGAATGCATGGTGCCTTCAGACTTGTTCGCACCGTCAGACCAGGCCTTGTCACCCCAATATTCCATGTAATCGGTAGGATTCATCAGAGTGTAAAATCCCATCATCATGCCGGGGTAGATCAGACGGAATGCAGCCCGGCCCGCGCTGTCGGCGTAGTGCATGCCGGAAAACCCATAGTTGTGAAAGGTCTCCCAGACAAGCGAGCGCGTCATCATGCGGCTGGCGTAGTAATCGAGCTGGGCCGAAGCGGTCAGGGCGCCCGACAGCAGTAGCGCCAGCGCCAGCAGGCCCACCCCAAGCCATTTCTTTATCAGAGATAAGGACATTGAAATTCCTCCAGTGTATATTCAAGGTCAAAACTTCAGGCGTGCGCCGACCACCCAGTTGCGGGGATAGCGGCCCAGTCCCTGGTCGTAACGGTCTATATCGCCATCCCCATACTTCAAGTAGGTGCCGTTGTCCGGGTCTGGCATCTGCTTCCCCCACTGTATCCAATCGAAACCGGTCGTCATGTCGGCCTTGTCGTTCCAGAGGTTGTGGATCTCCAGGAAAGCGGTGGCTGTCATAGCACCACCAATGTAGAATTCCTTCTCCAGATTGATATCGCTAACCAGAGAGATCGGCCCGGTCCGTCGCTCCCGGGGACCTGTGGGAGGCGTATAATTGAAGGGAATACCGGTATGGAGCCGGTAGAGCAACGATATCCGAAGACTGGCCAGGGGCGCAATGTGAAAATCAGAGGGACTGGAAAAAAGGAATTGCCCGCTGAGGATGTTGCGCCGGTCGATACCGCTTTGCAATGTCGGCGTATTGTACCGGCCGATGGTATAGGCATAAATCCCAGGCTCGAGTATCTCCACCGGGGCGTTCCAGTAGCCATCGGACAGAGGCTCGCCGATTCGGCTATCGTAATCCCTGAGTTGTGCCCTGGCCCTTTCGGCCAGTTGCACCCGCTCTTCCTGAGTGGGTGCGTGAGGAACCTCCTGCCCGTCCGCCCGCGCATCCACACCCACGAAGTATCGGTCACTCATGACGTATGAGGGCCCAACCACATGGTAGGCTCGCCAGTTCCGAAAGCCGGAGTTATTCATATTTTTTGTCCACGCAAGATTATACGCCACGTTGAACGTGACCATGTTGCTGAACTGCTTTCGCAGAGAGACCTCGAACCCCCGGGACCACTTCCGACCCCGGTTGCCGGATCCCCTTGAAGAGACGCCGTCGTACCCGAAAGCCGGTTCCTCCAGGCGCCAGGAGGTGGAGCCATTGGTGATAATCCCCATCTGATCCCTGTAAAAGGCAGTGACACTGGCAACGTATTTACCGGCGAAGTTCCAGTCAAACCCGGCCTCGAAACTGGTTGATTTTTCCGGCTCGATGTCGGACATCCCGGAGACCGCGTGGTGGAACTGCTTCAGGCTGTTGTACTTCTCCATCTGATCGATCTGTCCGTTCCCGTTCACATCCCTGTCCTCTCCTGTCCCCCCGAATTCCCGCTGGTAAAAATTCTGGATATCGGGAAATTGCCGGAAGACGCCAGTGAAGAACCGGATGGTGGAGCGATCGGTGATGGGGTGAGAGACGCCAACCCTGGGACTCCAAGCGTGCAAAAACGGGAGGTCTTCGGTTACGGGCATGTTCCGAAAGCGCGTCAGGGATTCGTAGTGTCTGAACATCCAGAGCGTGGCGATATTGCGCCAGCCCTTTACCGGGTCCATTGCGTCGAACCGGATACCGGCGTTGATCACCAGGCCCTCAAACTCCATCTTGTCCTGGATATAGACCCCGTACTGGATGGGATGAGCCCGCTCCATACCGATGATCGGGTCGCCCGGACCGCCGGCAAGGCGGATCGTAAAAGCGCGGGCCTGACGGGAGCCCTCCTCGTGGTGGTAGAGGCCGTAGCGGGTGATCTCAAACCCGGTTTTGACAAAGTGTCCCTTGGTGATCTGGCTGCTCAGATCGGCTTTGATGCGCACCCGCTTGTTATCCATATACTTAAAAGAATAGATATCCCTCGGCAGAAAGTACCCCTTGCTGTCGCGTCGCACACCTTGGGTCACAGGAGGCACATCGCTGGTATCGGTCAGGGTTTGCTGCCAGTTGAGACGCACCTCATAAAAGGTCGTGGGGGATAGGGTATGGGTAAAGAGGAGATACGCCATCCTTTCGCTGAAGTTCTGTTTGCCAGCTGCAGAGTGGCCCTCGGGCAGGAAAAGATTGCGCCCGCCCCTGGTGATACCCCGCACACCCCCGTCGGTATCTAGCTGCTGGCCAGCGAAGGGATCATCGGGATCGATCCTCGTATTAGACCCTCCAATTCGTCTGCTGCCTCTGGTCCCGGGATCGAAACCCTCGTAATAGGCGAACACCCCGCCCAACTTAACCTTGAAGTTGGGAGATGGTCGGGTGACAAAGTTGCCGAAAGTCTGGATATTGAGTGGCTCGCGGTTGAGCGCGCTGGGATAGATGGGGGCCTTGCGACTGTGGGCTGCATTCACAAAGAAGGAGACGTCCCTGGCGATCGGTCCAGAGGCCGAACCCTCCAAATAGTGCCCGAACACGCCCGTGTAGTCGGTGCGTTCATGCACCTTGCGCCCGGTCTCGGGATCGGTTTCGTTCGTAAAGGCCGGGTCACTCCAATCCACCTTGCCTGCGTGGAAGGGATGATCGTAGATATTCGGTCCCCAGTGTCTCTTGGCAGGCAGATCCAGGCGGTATTCCCCAAAGCCCGTATAGGCGTCCCGGCCCTCTTTGGTGACCAGGCTTATCACGCCTGCCTGAGCGTTGCCGTACTCGGCCTCCATCCCACCAGTGACCACCTGCACCTCCTGCAGGGCGCTTTTGTTGATGCCCATCCAGGTGGGAGCAACAAATCCGTCGTTGTTGACGAGCCGAACCCCGTCAATCTCCACAAAGGTATCGTTTGAGCCAGCCATAGACGCATTGTTGCTGCCCCGGATGCGGAGGTTGCCGTCCAGCGACACGCCCGGCTGTAGCGCGATCACCTCATCGAGGGTGCGCGCAAGGGGCACATTCTCGATGTCCTCGGCATCGACGACATAACGGCTGAAGGTCCGGTCCGGCTCTACTGGTGGTCGCTCGGCAATCACCACCAGTTCTTCGGCCTGTAGCGCGGCCTCCACCAGATTAAAATCGACGGTGGTGGTGAAATCCGCTTGCACGACCACATCCTGTTTGGTCGCCGCGGTATAACCGACCATCGAGGCTTCCAATTCATATCTGCCGGGTTCGACCGACAGAATGAGAAAGTAGCCTTCTGCATCGGTCGTAGCACCCCTGCGGGTGCCCTGGATCACCACGTTGGCCCCGGGTAATGGCGCGCCTGAGACATCGGCCACAACACCATTGAGTTTGCCGACCGTCCCGGCCGATACGTCCGCGGGCGAGAAGGCGATCGGCACCCCGATCAACAACAGGCAAACCAAATAATAAAGGTATTTCATAGAAAAACCTCCTTATCGCGTAAAGTCGTGAGACATTGCCGGATATGGGCTACTGCTGGGTATAGAACTTGAACCGCACACCGACATTGAGCTTCTGAAAGGGGAAGACCTCTTCCATTCCCCAGGCCTCCAGCGGACGCACACTGCCCAACACGATGTTATACTGTCCTCTCAAGTCGATAGCCAGAGATTGGGAGGTGAAAAACTGCACCCCCAACCCCACATTGAGCCCCAGCGTCATGTGCTGGTCAATCGCAGGCTCCAACAGCAGATTCTCGTTCAGAGGCGGCGCGGGCTGACCGGGCCAGATGAGGCCACTGACCTCGTTCTTATATTTAAAATACCCCGTACCCACCACCAGGTAGGGCGCCCTACCCCCGCCTTCTGCCAACTTCTTACCCCCCTGATTAAAATGATATAGCCAGCTAATCGTCCCGCCCATCCAGGTCATCTTCGAACTGGCCTGTGGGCTGGCATACTCCTGCTTGTCAATCGACCAGAGAAATGTCCGATTCTCCAGTTCTCCGCCACTGTACTTGATGTAGTGTCCCTCCACTTCGGCGGTCCACCGCTCGTCGAGGACGTAGAGCACCGTCCCACCGAGATTGACACCACCGGAGGGAAACCATTCGTTTAATTTGAAGGTCGGCAGATCGTAACTGGCAGCGACGCCAAAACCCCACGTCCCCCCAACTTGCGCGACGGCGCCAAAGGGCCAGGACAGCAACAAGACCCCCGCTAAGAGCAACATCCTGTATCTCATAATTCCTCCTTTTTGAGACCTTCAATCCCTTCGAAAACTACTCCAAAATACTATTAGATCTTCCCGCGTTTTACCTCCTTTCAACAGGCATAACAGTTTACCAAATAGCACTTTAATACAAAATTTGTCTTGACAATAAAAGACAACCCGTTTTATTTCCTGACCTGGATATGCGAGGAGGTGAAAACGCCTCTTCTCATATCTCCGAAGCCGTTAGCTCCAGTCTCGCCAAAGGTCGGTAGCTAACGGCTCTTTTTTTTCAGCTTGAACTCTCTCCATACACCTATCTGATAGTGCCCAGCAGTTCCCTTTGAAAAAGATAAACCTTAAGAATTCCTGTGTCAAGCCATTAGTAAAAGTAAATATAGCCTGCATATTCACCAACTATGCACGCCATGTCCTTGCCCTGGGAACCAGACCGCGTCAATGAGAAAACACCAGACGACCCCAAACGTGTAGCCAATCAGCAGGCCCAAAAACAGGGGCATGGCCCGGCGGTAGAGGGTCACCCCGCCAACGCGCATCAGGATCGCCTTGCAGACCCAGGCGAAGAAGACCGGGATGACGATGGACTTGGAGTTATCCGAGGCAGATATGGCCAGACCAATGGGATGGATCGACCACCAGGCAAACCGATACCGCAGGAAGGTGAGCAGACCCATCAGAGCCGCGCCAATGCCAAAGAAGATCATCCGGTCCAGGGCTATTGGCCCGGGTGTCCTCATATGCGACAGGGTAGAGGAGAAGACACTCTTGGGATTTCCCTTGTAGTAGAACGCAAAGTTGTAGGCCCCGTGGACATATCCCAGATAGAGCGTAAGCCAGACCGAGGCGACGAGTCCGACCAATGCACCGATCACCACCCAGAACACCAGCCTGCGTCGATTTTTCCGAATTAAGTCGCCCAGCTTGACGGCCTGCGCCAGCCCCGGCGCGAACAGGCCACGGATGTAGTCGATCAGCGAATATGAGAGAAGCATCGAGGTGAGGGTGGACCCTGTCATCACGTCGGTCCCCCGCATGTCCATCGCAAAGGCCTGCGCGGTGATGGGGGCCTGCGTGGTAACCAGGCCGGTCTCGGAGACGATTCGGGCCATCCCGATGTAAATGATTCCCGTGCCAGCCAGGAAGACCAGCGCTGTGAGGAGGTCCATGCCGGATTGATGGATCAGGAACAGGATATACAACAGACTCAGCAACAGCCCCAAAACCGATGTGCGGTAAGAGAGGATCTCCTGGCGGTCATCAACCGGATAACGGGAATTGAGAGCCTTCAAAAAGACGTCCCTCAGGTGGTGCCGGGCCACCCAAAGTCGCCAGAGGACCAGACAGGCCAGTGCGCCAAAACACTGCCAGGACTGAATCTCCTGATCGGCGGTGAAAGAGTCCGAGGGTTGCTCGGTCTGCAGGCCCATGCGGTTGATGATGTGCCCTTCCACCACATGGATCAGGAAGAAGAACCAGACACTGAAGAGGACCTCCAGATTGGCGAAGTACGCAAAGCCGAGCGTGTAGAACTGCAAAGGGCGAACTCGTAGGGAAGGCGAGTAGCGCGTGAATTGGAAATAGCCTCCGGAAGGGATAAGGGCGATATCGGGGACGGCGGGAAAGAACCAGGAGAGGGATTTCCAAAAAAAAAGTCCAAACGCCAGAAGGGCCGCAACCCAGAAGAGCTTGCTCCGCATCAAGGTCGGCCAGAGGCGCTCCGAATCGGCGTCTCTGACCAATTCAATGGGTATGGAGACCAGAGGGTACACGAGTTTCTCGTGCTCGACCCACTGCTTTCGAAGGATCACCATCACACACGCCGTCCCAACCAGGATGGCCGCGATGAGGCTGCTCCACCACACCAGCGGGACCAGCCAGACCGTCCAGGGAGCCTGTGCGCCCGGGGGCAGCCCCTCGTAGAACATCCTCAGAGCCTCGCGGTCGGTGGGCACCATCCAGGTGCTGAGATGAGGATGGTAGAATTCGGCCCACTGGTTTTCGGGAGTGGCAAAGTAGAACGGGGAGGTGATGATGCCCAGGAAAAAGCCGGTAATGCCGGAACCAGGGACGACCGACCCGACAATACCTATAGCCACGACTGTCAGAAGCTCCGCGGGGGAAAAGGCAAGCCGTTGCCGGTAGAGCTTGAGCAGAGGATTGAGAAATCCCACCAGCAGGACGAAGAGGGCCAGGAGTGGGAGTTGAAAATAGGCCAGATTGAGCCGGGTAGATTTGACGACCGCTTCGGCATAGGTCACCCAGAGGTTGGTAAGGATCACAATGGAGAGCCCCAGAGCGACCGCCCGGAATGTGACCCCACGCTCCGGGAACGGACTGGCCTGTGTTTCGGTCTGTGGAGCAACAATGACATTCTCAGACACTATTCCTCCTTTGAGCTGGAGGTGCGTCTTTTACTCACGCATCACTTCGTAATCAACCGTCGCAAACGCGCCCTCCCACTCCCGTCCAAACGCAATCACATCTTCCACATTTGATTCCCACTCTTCAGGTAAAACTGGTTTGTTCCAGAGTAATTCGCCATACCAATCGGGAACGAGCGATTCATTGAACTTACAACGCCCATTAAGCGACGCCTCCCCGTACAACTCAACGTAACGCTTATAAAATGCAGCCTTAATTGTTATTGAGTTATCAGTTGGCCTTACCGTGCCCTTTGGTAATAGAACAACATTACAAGCGCAGGAAAAGTCTCCATAGGGATATAGAGCTTCTCGAACACATTTGAAAAACTGCTTTTCAAAATCTATTTCTGATTCTTTGTGTGTGAACACATGGGCCAACTCAAACTCCCCAAGACCTGAATTTTTCCAGTTTGGACCGCTATACGTTTTTCCGTTTGCAAGAAAACACCATAGATGACGGGGAAAAGTGTTGTCATCTATTATGGCCTTGTATTCTTCATTATATGCGTTTTTCTTTCCTTTCGCGCTCACATATCGCCTATTGAAGCCCTGAAGCATTCAGAATACTGTGTCAGATAGAGACATCGTTTTTCTCATCTACCATAACGATGAGTTGGCGCACGATAGGTACCAGTTTGCGGGGAACCTGCATAGCGGTATAACCTTGCTCAAAGGCAGCCTCATCTTCAGCAATGGTCTCTTCTTCTGTCCGGGATTCGACATGGTCAATGACCTCCTGGACGCGCTTCTGATTCCACCCATCAGGATATTTATTTTTATCCATATTTATCGCCTCCTGCGTTGGCGACGGCGGAGAGCCCGCAATTCGTTGCCACGCATCTCAATAGCGGTTATAATGAAAAAGCTATCTGCGGGATAATCGTCGCGCACATAAACGATGCGCAGATATCGGCCGCCTCGGGTCTGGCCCAGGGCTTCGCGAGTGCCATTGCGACCAGCGCGATCTTCCAGCGCGTTGTGCATTACGTCTTCCACTTCGTACTCTTCGACGCCGTGGTTGTAAATGTGAAACTGATTAGTATCTGGATCAATGTAAAAGCGAAAATGCATATTTTTGCCTATGCAGACGGGGGAGCGAAATTGAGTAAAAAGTGTATCACAACAACGCCAAGATTTTTCCTACCTTATCCTCAAAAATCATCTGCCACTCAGGCGCCAGCATACAATCGCTATCTTCTTGCGCACCACCTCGATTTTTGAGTTGCTCTGCCGTTGGCGTATAATAGATATATCCATTTGTAACACCCGCGACAAAAGTGAACTTATGCGGAGACTTCTTTTTAATATTGAGACCGATCTCCACCGACAACTCACCCGGAAACGTCACCAGAACAAATTCCCCAACTCTTAAACCCATCATCTCAACTTCAATTGTACTCTCTCCAGCAGCGACATTCCGCGCCTGATGTTTTTTAAGCAAATTTAGATTAATCTGGATCCTCGTCAATTTCTCCATCGCGTAAATATTCTCAATATACCGGTCCATATTCGCTCTATTTTCGGCATCCAGCTTCTTCAAACCATCTCTCCCCATCATCTCCTCATGCAAATAACGATGAGAATAATAAGAAGGAAAATCGCGGGAAAGATTGTATTTCACATACAGGGGAATAAACGTCTTCAAATTGAGACTCGTCCCCTTCAGAGCCTGAAGCAATTGCATCTGTTCGGCCTGTAGAGATTCGATCCGCCCTGCGAGGTCGGCCCTTGGCAGTTCAATGGTCTCACGGATAACCTTCAACTCCCCTCCTTCACTACTGCGGATCCTCTTCAACCCCTGCAACGTGCTAAGACCCAGCATATTCCCCAAAATCTCGGCATCCCGAGGATTATTGACATCCTTGTACAAAATCGGATTGACATCACCCCCACAACCCTGCAAAAACAGAGCAATCGTATCATCGCTCAAATTATCCTCAATCACCCTTGACGCAAACCCGGAAATATCCGCCGTATTCTCTCTACTCGGCACCTCCAGAATCGGATGACACGCAAAATTGAAAACAATCGCCAGCGTCTCACCATCCTCCCTATCCAACCGAAGAATGCCAATCTCCGAATCAACTGGCCCGACCGAAGCGACCTCCTCATCGGGCGAAAGCGAATACGCGTGGCGGACATCGGCTTCCCTTCCATTCTTCAGCACAAGCCTGCGATTCTCCATAATCCTGTCCTCGCAGCCAGTACCAGCACCCACACTCACGGAAACCATATTTTGCCACGCCTCCACGACCGCCTGAACCGTTCGCTGTTCCACATCTGCGCAGACCTTACCATGACAATGGCTGGCATTGATCAGAATACGCGCAGGATCGAGATTTAACTCCCTATTCAATTGCGAACGCACATTGGCGAGAAAATCATTTCTGATAGAACCGATCTCAGCTATCGCTACCGCATCTACAGTCACAATAACAGCTATCTCATCACCAGACCTCAGAACCAGAGCTTTAACATAAAGGGGATCATTGGCCGGTCCCGCCTCCAGATCGGTTATCACTACCTTTGCAACACCCGCCAGGAGATTTCTCGAAATCGCTTCCATACCTTAATCAAAGCCCCAGATCTCTCAGATTATAATTTTTCAAAACACTCTCCCGCGTCTCTTCGTTCCACCTATTGATATCCTCCTCCCCAATCAAAGGCTGATAAACATAGCGAAATTCATCTGGAAATCGCTGCTGCCGCGCATCGATCCCCAGAGCGATCAAACGAGAACGCTCGTGGATACGCGCCTCGTCGTAAATCACCTCCTCATCCCCACGTCTCACCCGCGCATTCAGGACAGAAGACCGACGGTGAAAGCCAAAATTAATCGTCATCCGCTTATCCGGCGACGTATTGGCAAAAGAAGCGTGCAGAGCCTGACGGTTGGACATAACCACATCGCCGGGCTCACACACCATGGGAACCGCCCCCGGCAAACGGTCAGAACCATCATTATCCGCAATCATCGCTTTAATATCCAGCTTGCCCCGCTTGTGCGAACCGGGAATCACCCAGACCCCGTTAGCCGCCGTACTCCCGAAAAGCTGAGCCATAAAATTAAACCCATGCGTACCCTCATCCCAATCGGGCCTGTCCCACTGCGTGGTACCGTCCTGATGCCAGGCCACCGATGCCCCCAGCCCCGGCTGCTTGACAATAACAGACTCCGTAAACGGCGTAAAATCCGGCCCATTAATCTGCTCTGCAACAGACAGCAGTTGGGGATGACCATAAAGCCGCAAACAAGAATCCATAATTTGCAGTGGCGCAGCGATATTGGAAATCACATAAGCCGGCGCATCAGCCGGAGGCTCTGGCTCCGACATCCTGGCCGGATGCCGCCCATTATTGCTCGACGTACCCCCCACGGGATCGCTCAGCGGTTTGACAAAGCGAAAAGGCTGTCGCGCCAAATCCGCCCCGAGTGCTCTGCGGCCCATTGAATCGACCAGCGCGTCTTTAGTATGCGGTGCCCGCTCAAACGCATGCGCCAGATCCGCCTGCAAATCTTCGAGTTCCTCAGCGCCCAGCGCACCCTCAAACACATAGAACCCCACGCGCCAATACGCCTCTGCAATATCCTCATCCAGCGCACCGTCCGCATTAAACTTGATAGCACCGCGATTCCCAAGCGCAAACGCCATCTCCTCGCCCTCGCGGACATAAGCATCCTCTGATTTAATTTTCATTTTATTTCTCCTCTACCAATAGTCCTGTGCGCGGGCGACCACAGTGGGTCGCTCCTACATCTATTTATCTGCGTTCATCTGTGTTCATCTGTGGTTGCTTTTACCATCCATGCGTCCAGTGTGGCGTTGACGGAAACCAGATATAATCCACAAGCGAAGAAAGCGCGCATCCCGTCACATACCCGACAACGAGACCAAAGAAAAACGGACGTATCCGATTGTAAAGCGGAATGCCGCCAAACCGCAGAATCATATGCTTGGCCGACCACGTCAGAAACATACTGAAAGCATACGTCCTCGATCCCGCGCTAATCTGAAAAGCCAGCCCCATCGGATGCAACGGCCACCAGGGCACGCGATTTCGCAAAAGCGTAAGCAAACCGGCAAAAAGCACGCCCAGAACCCACACAGTCGCCTTGGCCGGATCGAACACTGTCTTATCGGCCTGCACAATAATTGAAACCATGCGATTATAGAGATTCCGATTACCACCTTGAAATCCACCCAACCCCAAATTCTGCGCCGCATTGTCATAACCCAGATAAATCGTATAGAGCATAGACGCGAAAAAACACGTCGAAAAAGCCAGAAAAATCGTCCAAACAACCCGCTTCCGTCTCACTTCGGACGAAAAAAGCTTGAGATGGTGGGGCAGCGAGGGCCAGACCGGAATGCGGTAATTCCCAAAAAACATATTGGAATTGACGAGACCCAGACCAACGACCTCCCTGCGCGTAAACGTCGAATAGCCAATCAAACTCTCAATAATTCGCCCACCCCGAACCGCCACCGGAAACAAATAGGAGAACCCACTCGCCGCCGTGTATTTCGCAATAGTAAAATAGGCAATATAAAGCAGCACCACCTGAAGAATCGCAAGGGGCAACGAAAGCCCCATATACGTGACAAACCCCACGACAAAAACCGTAGAAAGTCCCAACCCCACAAGCGCGAACCGGTAGGGAATAAGACCATCATCCTTGGGAGATCGACACCCCTCTATTGCCGCCTGAAACACCCTGCGCAGATGCCCCCGAGCAATCCAGACCGACCACAGCGCGAGAAAAACAAAAGCCCCGTGGGATTCCAAAAGCAAAATCTCATACGCATCTGCCTGCTGACCCGTATAGCCCACCGTATATCCAACGCGATTGATAAATCCTTCTTTCAAAATCGCAAAAAGTCGAAATGCCCAAAAAGAAAGAAGAATATCGAGATTGCACAAATAGGTCAGCCCAATAACGGGCGGCATAATGCGCAGCCTCAAAGGCGGGAAATGTTCTGCAATAATAACATCCTTATTCGCGATACGCACCGAATCGTAAATCCCCATATGGGGCAAATTGGGCGCAAAATACGTGATGATATTATAAACATAAACCAGCAACACAACCAGAACGCCCGCCCAGAAGATACCGCCTTTAAACATGGCGGGAATGCGCTCTTTACCATCAAAACCCTCAGTCAGCGCGACGGGAAAAGCCACCAGAGGAAAAGTCAGCTTTTCGGCATCTTCCCACTGCCTCTGAAAAATAACCGAAACACAAAGCGCGGCCACCACAAGCGCGATAGACAAACTGAACCACCAACAAAGTGTGCCTACCCAACTGCCCCACGGAATGCTCTCTCCCGGCGGCAGACCCTCGTAAAAGGTCGTTATGGACCCCTGCGACGCCTGGGGCAATACCCACCAGGGCATAACATCAAAGAGAAACTCCTCCCATCGGTTTTCCGGCGAGGCATAATAAGTCGGAGAACTGACAATACCGCCCCAGTACGTGGCCCATCCCGCAACGGGAATCGTCCCCACAATCCACGACATACTGTAAATCAAGACGAGTTCAGAACTGGAAAGGGCAATGCGGGGCCAAAAAAATCTAAGAACGAGATTGACGCCAATCCATCCCACAAAAGGCAGCAACACAGACATCGGGAGTTGCGACTTAACCAGCGCGCTATTGACGAGCACCATGCCCGTGTAATTGGTATAAGTATTGAGCAAAACACCCGTAGCCACGCCCAATACAACCGCCCGCACAGTAATAACCGGCCGTTTTTGTTCTGATACATTCCCTGAAGGTTGAGCGCGTGCCATAACGACCTTAGTCATCATAAGTGACGACAACATCATCGCCGTCAATCTCTACCGCATAGGTCTTGACATACACCTCCGGATCCACCAGACAGCGTCCCGTTGAGATTTCAAAAGACCACTGATGCCAGGGACAGTGCAGAATCTCGCCATCGCCATCAATGGAAATCTCGCCCTCCCCCGTGGAAGGCGGTGCCTGAGTCGTCACCCGACCGCCGAGTGTCCCTGTGCAAAGCGGACCATTCTTATGCGGACAAATATTGCGAACCGCGTAAAACGAACCCCCGACATTAAAAATGCCAATCCCGGCGCGCCCGCGAAATGGCACCACAATTTTGCGCTGCCCGGGCGGGATCTCCGAAACCCTGGCAACTACAATACGCGCCATTTACACAACCTCCATACGCAGCATCTCCAGGGCATTATCGGCAAAAATGCGCTGATGCAAATCCTCTGCCAGCCTGGGAAATGTCGTCACGGGATCGTTCCAGTCAAAATGGGGAAAATCCGAACAATAAATAAGGGTCTCATCCGCGTGTAACATATCCAGCATCTGGTGTATCTGCTCGGGTCGCTCAGGCTCGTGCAAAGGCTGTGAGCCAACCCGAATATGGTCGCGGAAATACTCGCTCGGCAAACGCTTGAGCCACGGCGTCTGATCGCGCAACGCCTTCCAATCCGAATCCATGTGCCACATCAGCGGAACAGCCCAAAACTGCTGTGCTTCAATAAGCGCAAACTTCAAATTTGGGAACTTCTCAAAAACACCTTCACAAATCAACGACGCCGCATGGGAACTCGCCATATACGGTCGGCTCATTCTGGACTCCATATAATACGTGGGAAAACCCACCGGAGTCGGAACAGTCCGCGTTGCCCCACCGCCGCCACCCACATGAGAAACCACTGGCAACCCGTGATTCTCACACGCCTCCCATATCGGATGGTAAAAACGATTGCCAAAAGGCATCATCGTACCCATCGGCACCATCACCGCAACCGTATCTTTGCGATGCGCCAGCCTGTTGATTTCATCGACCGCCTGAGACGGATCAGTAGGCGAAATGAGAATCGCATTGACGAGACGGTCATCGCGACTGAGCCAGTGCTCAATCGTCCAATCATTAAACGCGCGACACAACGCAGCCGCCCAATCCGGATCCGGCAAACCCGAATACCCGTAAAAAGGCGGTGGACCCGTCAACAGCGCATAATCGATATGCCAGCGGTCGAGATGCTCCTTCTGCAAAAACGCAACAGAAAAATTGAAATCCCGCTCCTTGAGATCCGGATCTTTCAAATCCGGTCGATTGGCGCGGAAAGGCATATTGGGATATCCACCGCCGGGCAAATGCAAACCCTGATCGTAGAGATGCTCCTGATAAAATTTGGAAAGATGCGGCAACAAATCTTCCGGGCGGCGAAAATTTTGGTGTACATCGCAATCGACAATCGCAACACCTTCTCTGGACTTAGCGGTCCAGCCCGGTGCCGTAATGGGAGCAGCACCTATTTTTCCACCTATATCGCTCATTTAGTCCTCCATATCTACTTTAATAGGTGTTTTAATACCTGTTAAAACTAAAAGTACTGACACATCTGAGCACTTGTCAAGACAGAACGGGCTATTTTTGTTGACGTATCGAGAGATTGGTAGTTATTTCTTACTCCCAAAATCATGTTCACGGATGAAAGGAGCGTATTATGTCAAACAAAATTCGCGTAGCAGTCATTGGCACAGGACAGCGCGGACCGTCGCATGCTCGCGAACTATTGGGATGCGATGAAGCCGAACTCGCACTCGTGTGCGACCTGGATGAAGAACGCGCCAAAAATGCTGCTGAAAATTTCAACGTAAAATACGAACTCGACCATCGGGAAGTCATCGCGCGGGACGACATCGACGCCCTGGCAATTGCGACGCACACGCGACATCACGCAGGCGTCATGCGCGATGCAGCCGCGGCAGGCAAGCCATTCCTGGTCGAAAAGCCATACTGCGACAGCATTGAATCGGGCGTAGAAATTTGTGAACTTGCAGAAAAAAATAACGTCGTAGCAATGGTGGGCTATCAATCTCGCTTCACGGCTTTTGCCCAGGAAATGAAAGCACTCGCCTCACAGATCGACCTGATCCAAACCAACGTAACACTTCAACGCGGATTTTTTAACCCGCAGTACTTCTTCCCCGAACACTACAGCGGCATCCTCGACGCGCTCTCACACACCATGGACCTCGCTTTGTGGTGGACAGGCTCTTTGCCCGTAGAAGTCATGGGACACGAGCGTTGCGGCCTGTTCAAACCCGACAAAGACGCCGTAGAATTCGTCAACATCACAACCCGGTGCGAAAACGGACAAATCGTGTGTATGACCGGCAGCATGGCGGGCATCCAGATGCAAAACATCTATCAAATGGCGGGCTTGAGGGGAAATATTTCGGCAACAGAACGCAATCGAATCCGATACGTCACACACCTCGGATTTAACGAAGACAAAACACCAATTGATCTAAAAGCGGGAGAATGGACGGGACCGGGACAGCCACCGAAAGACATGTGGACGCATTTCGCGCAATGCGTGAAAGAAGGGCGAACAGATGTATCGCCCGGAGCGAGCCTGCGAGATGGACTCGCACAAGTAGCGGTAAGCGAAGGTGCATATTTCTCTTCCCGCGAAGGAAAGGCCATCACAGTCGAGCTTTAACGAATCAGCGAATCTACGAATCTACGAACCCCGCCCATCCTCCCAGAATCAGTGTTGCCATTCGTCTATTCGTCTATTCGTCTATTCGTCTATTCGCGCTTTTTTTACCGAAGGAAGACAAAATGAAACTCGGATGCCAGGCGAGATCATTTGGCAAAGGAATATACCCCAGCGAAGCGGACTTCCTCTCAGTGGTTCACCAAATCGGAAAGCTGTGTTTCAGGGGACTGGAAGCAAATTGGAAAAATCTGGAGCGATATTTTCAAGACCCCGAAGCATTCAAACGCATCCTATCCGAAACCAATCTCGAACTGATTGGCGCACATTACGGTGCCGCACACTGGGATGAATCCTCCCGCAAACAAATCAGAACTGAGGGGGATCAGATCGCCGACTTTGTATCCGC
This sequence comes from Gemmatimonadota bacterium, assembly GCA_009838845.1. NCBI lineage: Bacteria > Pseudomonadati > Gemmatimonadota > Gemmatimonadota bacterium. The sequence goes on from VXRD01000010.1 coordinate 45,815, forward strand.
TGTTGGCGGACAGTACATTGTTTGCAGCGGACGGCGACCAACACAGGGAACCGTATCAGACGAAATGTGGAAAAAAACCGCAGAAGGTCTGAACCTCCTGGGCGAACACTGCGCGCCCAAAGGTATCCAACTCGCCTATCACAACCACTGGTGGGAATCTGAGCAAGAAGGACTGGTCAAACTGGCGGCATATACCGAACCGTCATACGTGGGATTTGCCTTTGACACCGGACATCACATACGGGCGGGCAAAGACGCAATCGCATTGGTCAGAGAACTCTCAGACAGACTACACATCATCCACCTCGCAGACCATTCAGAAGACGCTGCAGGCCATGCAGTCCGACCACAATTGGGCACGGGCGTATTAGACCTATCAGCATTACGAAACGCGATAGAAGGATTCACCGGCTGGCTGGTACTGGAAGAAGAAAATAACGCCCCATCTCCAGAGAAACAGGTAGCTGAGTGCATTGAGGTGATGCGTAGATTAATAAAATGAAGCGTGGGTCACGAGATTTAAAAGAGAGACAATTGCGGTGTCTTAGGAGGATAGAAAACACCAACGATCACGAAGGGATTTAGAGATACGTGATGGTGTCGTAGCGTGGTACCTAAAAAAAGATACACATCATGTTTCTCAAGAAATGTATCAAAATATTTTTCACGAACAAGCGCGTTGGCCGCATCTTCATCCCCATCGGTTCTTCTTAAGCAATTCCAGAACAGTGCTCCGATTTCCCAATCCTCAATCATCATTGTACGTGGCCGATCATCGCCTTCTGAAAGAAGCCTATAGGAATATTTGTAAGGAAGTTTTCGCACATACTGGCGCGTTTGCATTTCCCCTTTGGCATTCGCCATTAAGTAATCCCGCTGTACATACCAGTTCTCCATAACGGCTCGAAGGTTGAGGATAGGTCTTGACCGTAATGAACACCTTTGCCTGGGGAATTTCAAGATTCATTCTTTAAGTCCTATAAATGGCTAACTCGGGTGCTAAAACCTGCGTTCTTTTTTAAATATTCCGTCACCTGATTGCGATGACAGCAGTGATGATCTTTTTCAAAGCACGTCAATGCAATACGCGTATGTTTGCTCAACAATGTCTTTACATCTTCGAGACTTTCGAGCTGGTCTGGTAAAATTTTCGTACGATAATATTCAAACAAATCTCGATATGCATCAGATGAATTTAGATCACGCCGCAAACTTGATGGAATGCCCAACTCTGGCAAATGGTAATATTGAAGGCCAACGCTTTCTATATAATTTCGCAATCTCGTTTTAGAAAATCCATATTTCATAGATAATGGATTTTTACGCACATCAACGAGTGCCTTAACATTATTGGCAATCAATTGATTAAGATAGGCATCAATGCTTTTACCTTCATATCCAATTGTGAAAAGACAGGGCGATGTATCCCGCTGCCACCACGGCTGCAGGGATGTAATTTCATCATCGCTTAATATTTCTGAAAGAATCGTACTTTGGCAGGCGTAAACAGGAAACTCGAGATAGGTTTTTCGAATGAGTGGATTCCCTCGCAATCCATTTGTTTCAGCAACAAAAGTCTTAAGAGCAACTTGATCTTTTGACTTGAGTTGCTCGACAAAAGACACATCTGCTATAAATTCAAAATCCTCGTCCCGACCTAAAAGGCCTTGTGATACCAGACGACTCTTATCTTGATAAGACAAGAAGCTAAATCCACCATATTTATATGGGAAAAAATCGTAGAAATTCTGCCCGGTATATTGGCAAAACAAAAAGAGCAATTTTTGAAAATCTGTCCGCTTTAATCTGCCGCCAAATGCCTCAACCACTGCCAGCAGAATTTTTCGTCGGTAATACATCATAGAACACCCCACATAGAGCAACCTGAATAAAATAAACGCACTTCAAAAAATTAGTGCACAAATGTTCATTTGTCAAGATTTGTTTTTTCTTTTAAATTCCTCCATCTTTAATTCTTTACAAAACACACAAGATGAATAACTTAAAGTCCCTTGAATCCACGCGAAAGGAAAATTATGGAATTCATCCAAAAAGACGCACAAATAACACCGCATTATTTTCAAGACGACGGTGTGGTTCCAAATAGCGCATTCCCACTCATAGTCTATCAAAACGCTCTATCACTGCCCGAAAACGACCCTGCACGGGCATTTGAGCAGGTATTTGCAGCCAATCGCTGGTCGCGTTCATGGCGCAACGGCATTTATCCCTTTCACCACTACCACGCCACAGCACACGAAGTCTTGGGTATAGCGCAGGGAAGTGCCAGAGTATGCATGGGCGGTGAACAGGGCGTGCGCTTGACAATTGAACCTGGCGATGTCATGGTAATTCCCGCGGGCGTGGGACACAAAAACCTGGGCGCGAGTACAGATCTATTAGTCGTAGGCGCATATCCCGATGGACAGCACCCAGACCTGTGTCGAGAAAGTGCCCGTGAACACAAACACGCGCTGGAAAATATACCCAAAGTACCAATGCCCGCATCCGATCCGGTCTTTGGAACAAATGGTGCCGTAATGAATTTATGGAAAAAATGAGGTCTTTATGCAACCGACAAACATGCTCTACATCATATCCGATCAACACAATCGCAATCTACTCGGATGTTATGGTCACCCGATGGTACAAACCCCCAACCTGGATCGGCTATCCGAACAGGGCACGCGATTTACCAATGCCTACACCAACTGTCCAATTTGCGTACCGGCGCGTGCATCTCTGGCCACGGGACGCTACGTACATCAGATAGGCAACTGGGATAATGGACATCCATACATCGGAGATACGCCAAGCTGGCACCACCGCTTGCGCGAGCAGGATTTTAACGCCACATCAATAGGCAAATTGCACTTTAAGGGCCAGGGCACGGATCACGGATTCACCGAAGAAATCGAACCATTAAACGTCGTCGATGGCATGGGCGATGTACTGGCCTGCATCCGGGAACAGCCGCCCTATCGCAACAAACGACCGGGAATTCGAGAAGCGGGACCGGGCGACTCGACGTATTTGCAATACGACCAGCGCAACGCAGACAACGCGATAAAGTGGCTGCAAGAGCATTGGCACGACGAAAAACCCTGGTGCCTGTTTTTATCATTTGTGTGCCCACATCCGCCGTATATTTCGCCGCCAGACGCATACGACATCTACGCCCCGGACGAATTGCCCATGCCGCCGCAATGGCGCACAGAGGACTGGCCCGATCATCCCGCAATGGACTATTTCAGGCGACTCTTCACATTTGATCCCCAATTCCCCGAAGCCATCGTGCGGCAACTAAATGCGGCGTACTACGGCGTATGCACATACCTGGATCGGCAAATTGGTCGGGTACTAAATACCCTGGACGAACTGGAACTAACCGACACAACCCGCATAATCTATACAACAGATCACGGTGAACACCTGGGTGGACGCGGCATATACGGCAAATTTACCATGTATGAAGAATCGGCCGCCGTACCCTTTTTGATGGCAGGTCCCGACGTCCCCGCGGGCAAAGTCGTGGAAACGCCTGTCTCGCTCGTCGATAGCTTCCCGACAATTTTGGAAGCCGTGGGCGCGCAACAAACCGAAGACGACGCAGAGTTGCCGGGCGAATCACTGTGGTCCATTGCACGGGAAGAAGACCGCGACCGCACAGTATTTAGCGAATACCACGCGATAGGTGCACAGCACGGGGCGTATATGTTGCGAAATCGACAATACAAATACATATATCACGTCAATAACCCGCCGCAATTATTCGATACAATAGACGACCCAGAAGAGTGCCGCGACCTCGCGCAGTCGTCCGATCACCGAGAAGTCCTGGAAAATTTTGAACGCGAATTGCGCGACCTCATCGATCCCGAAGCTGTGGATACCCGGGCCAAAACCTCGCAACGAGAAATGATTGAATCTCTGGGTGGCAAAGAAGCCGTAATCCATCGGGGCGCATTTGACAACTCGCCCGTACCCGGTGAAGCACCAAAATTTCGACAACACGGATCGGAGTGAGCACAGGAGCTAATCATGGCCGAAACAGTCAAATTATTCCTCAATGGCGAATGGGTGGCATCTGAAGCAACGGAAACCGTACCGGTTTACAACCCATCGGATGGAACAGAAATTGCCGCAACACCCTTGTGTGGCGTGTTAGAAATAGATCGCGTAGTGCAATCAGCCGCAGACGCATTTCCCGAATGGGCAAATACACCGGCCGTTGACCGCGCGCGCGTGATGTTCAGGCTCGTCGCACTCATGGAAACCCACTTCGAGGAATTGGCCCAACTCGTAACCCTCGAAAACGGCAAAACCATAGAGGATGCGCGAGGCGAAATTCGACGCGGAATCGAAGTCGCGGAATTTGCCTGTGGTGCGCCTGCGCTCTTGATGGGCGACTCGCTGGAAAATATCGCACAGGGGATTGATTGCGACACCATCCGACAACCCATAGGCGTATCCGTGGGCATCACGCCATTCAACTTTCCATCTATGGTACCCATGTGGACATTGCCCATTGCCCTGGTATGTGGCAACACCTACGTATTAAAGCCATCGGAGCGCGTACCATTGAGCGCGATTCGAATTGGCGAATTATTGGCCGAAGCCGGATTACCGCCCGGCGTATTCAACATCGCACACGGTGGAAAAGACGCGGTAGATGCCCTGCTCGCCCACCCCGAAGTGAAAACCATTTCATTCGTCGGATCAACACCCGTGGCGCGCTATGTCTATGAAACAGCCACCCGCAATGGCAAACGCGTACAATCAGCCGGTGGCGCGAAAAATTACTTAATCGTATTGCCCGACGCCGACCTGGACTCAACCGTAGCTGCCGTAATGGGCTCCGCTTATGGCTGCGCTGGAGAACGGTGCATGGCTGGCAGTGTCCTCGTCTGTGCCGAAGGCGCGGGCGACCGTTTCCTGGAACCGCTCAGTGAAACCGCACGCGAATTTCGGGTGGGACCAACCGACCGCGACCCCGGTGTAGATATGGGACCAGTAGTGACCAAAACGCATCTGGACCGCATCCATCAACATATTGAAAACGGATTGCGAGAAGGCGCAGAACTGATCGTAGATGGACGCGATGTACAGATCGAAGAAACACCGCATGGATTCTACCTCGGTGCCACAATTTTCGATCGGGTAAAACCCCAGATGTCCATTGCGCGGGAAGAAATCTTCGGACCCGTATTATCGACCATGCACACAGACGACCTGAGCGGAGCCATTGCCCGGTGCAATGCCAGCGGATATGGCAACGCAGCCGTACTATTCACATCCAGTGGCGGAGCCGCGCGCAAATTTCGCCACGAAGTAAACGCCGGCATGGTCGGCATCAACATCGGCGTCCCCGCGCCCATGGCATTCTTCCCCTTCTCCGGGTGGAACAATTCCTTCTTCGGCGATTTACATGTACAGGGCACCGAAGGCATATCGTTCTTCACCCGACAAAAAGTGACAATCAGCCGATGGATTGACACAAAGCGGCAATTCTTTTAGTTAGATATTTCAGGAGGAAACATGGCAGATGATATCAAAGCTGCGGCGAGAACTGCGCGGCAGGCTGCTCTAACATTGAGTCAGGCAACGAAAAAACAGCGCAATGCCGCGCTCGAGGCCATAGCACAGGCATTGCATGTTAATCGCGATCGCATTTTAGACGCCAACAAACGCGATCAGGCGGCAGCAGAAAAAATGCTGGCACAGGGAGAAATCACCCTCCCCCTGATCAAGCGCCTGAAAGTAGATGATGAAAAGCTGGACAGTGAAATAATAGTTGGCGTCCGCAGTGTCGCAGCCCAAGAAGACCCCATTGGCAAAACGCAGGCCGCGACCGAATTGGACGAAGGCCTCAACCTCTATCGCGTAACCGTCCCAATCGGCGTAATCGGCGTGGTCTTTGAATCGCGCCCCGACGCACTGGTGCAAATCGCGACCTTATGTCTAAAATCGGGCAATGCCGTCATGCTCAAAGGCGGCAGCGAAGCATTTCACACCAACCGCGCACTGGCCGAAATTATGGTCGCTGCAACGGCTGACCTGGACGGCATCCCCGAAGGATGGATGCACCTTCTGGAAACGCGAGAAGAGGTCGCGGGCATTCTCGAATTACACGACCTCATCGACCTGATCATTCCGCGCGGCGGCAATGAATTCGTGCAACACATCATGAACAACACAAAAATCCCCGTCATGGGGCACGCCGACGGCATCTGCCATGTGTACGTAGATAAAGACGCCGACCTGAAAAAAGCCGTGCGCATCGCCATCGACTCCAAGACACAGTACGCAGCCGTCTGCAACGCCGCCGAAACCCTGCTGGTACACGCCGAAATTGCCAGAAACTTCTTCGCCACGGCAATTCAACAACTCACCGACCAGGGCGTTCTAATCCGCGGCGACGCCCGCACCCTGGACCTCGCCGCCAGCGCAGATGCCCTGACCCCGGCCAGTGACAGCGACTGGTCAACCGAATACCTCGACTATGTCCTATCCGTCAAAGTCGTCGATTCGGTCGAAGAAGCAATCGCCCACATCAACGAATACAGCAGCCACCACACCGACTCGATTGTAACCGAAGACCAGCAAGCTGCGAAGAGATTTTTGCAAGCCGTGGATTCGGCATCCGTCATACACAATGCGTCAACCCGGTTTGCCGACGGATTTCGCTACGGCCTCGGCGCCGAAGTGGGCATCAGCACCAACCGCCTGCACAGCCGTGGACCCGTCGGTCTGGAAGGCCTCGTCATCTACAAATACGTGGTAACAGGTGAAGGACACATTGCGGACGATTACATCGGCGAAAATGCCAAAACATTTACACATCGCAAACTGGATGTAGCCTGGCGTCCGGAATAATAACTCAAATAAAAGGGAACATCATGATCAGGAACTACTTCATTCTACTTTGCTGCGCGTGTGTCATAACCTCGTGTGCAACAACGCAGACAGAAGTTGAAACACCTCAACATCCAGCTCCCCAACCACCATCCCCCACCCTGCCCATCGATCCTGCTGTGCGAACGGGCAAACTGGCAAATGGGCTTCGCTACGTAATCCGGGAAAACAAACGACCGGAAAACCGCGCCGAATTGCGCCTCGTAGTCAATGCGGGATCCATTCTGGAAGACGAAGACCAGCAGGGACTGGCGCACTTTGCCGAACACATGGCATTTAATGGCACGGCCAACTTCCCCAAACAGGAAATAATCGATTTCCTCGAAAGCATTGGCATGCGCTTTGGCGCGCACTTAAATGCCTACACGAGTTTTGACGAGACCGTCTATATGCTTCGCATGCCCACAGACAGCACCGAAGTAATGGAAAAAGCATTTCGCATCCTGGGCGACTGGGCGCATCGGGTAAAATTTGACCCTGAAGAAATCGAAAAAGAAAGAGGCGTGGTCATAGAAGAATGGCGTTCGGGACGCGGAGCCAGAGCGCGCATGCGCGACAAACAATTGCCAGTCTTACTCAAAGACTCGCGTTATGCCGAGCGTTTGCCCATCGGCAAAAAAGCATTGCTCGACACATTTAAGCACGAATCCCTCACGCGCTTTTACCGCGACTGGTATCGCCCCGACCTCATGGCAGTCATTGCAGTGGGAGACTTTGAAACAGACGCGATTGAAACCCTGATCAAAAAGACCTTTGACCCAATACCAAAAGCAGATAATCCCCGCGCGCGAACCGCTTATACGGTTCCCGACCACGGTGAAACCCTGTTTGCGATTACAACCGACCCGGAAAATTCTCAATCTTCCATCGCTATCTATTTCATGCAAGATGTCGCACCCGAAGGAACAGTAGAAGATTATCGCAGCATGCTCATTCGCAACATGTTCAATAGCATGCTCAATCAGCGATTTAGAGAAATAACCAAAAAACCCAATCCACCATTTCTGGGCGCAGGCTCCAGCCGCGGAAACCTCGTCAGAACCAAAGCTGCATACATCCTGGGCGCAGGCGTCAAAGAAGGAGGAATTGAACGCGGCCTGGAAGCCGTCTTAACAGAAGCCATTCGCGTCCAACGCCACGGATTTACGCAACCCGAAGTAGATCGCTTAAAAACCAACATGTTGCGCAGCATCGAACAATCTTATCGCGAGCGCGACAGACGCCGTTCGCGCGGTTTTGCATCGGAATACATCCGTCACATATTGACAGGCGAACCCATTCCGGGCATTGAAATCGAACGCGATCTATTTCGTGAATTACTCCCGAGCATTCAAGTCGAAGAAATCAACCGCCTCGTCGGCGAATGGATCACCGACAAAAACCGCGTCATCGTAGTCAGCGCACCCGAAAAAGACAGCCTACCTGTACCTTCCGAAGCGGACTTGTTAAACATAATCAACGAAGTCCAGCAAAAAGATGTCGAACCCTATGTGGAAGATGTATCCGACGACCCCCTCATCGCGAATATCCCAACGCCGGGAAAGGTCGTACGCGAAACAACAATCGACACCTTTGGCGTCACAGAATGGGCCTTGAGCAATGGGGTAAAAGTCGTCATGAAGCCCACGGACTTCAAAAACGATGAAATCCTATTCACATCCTTCAGCCCGGGCGGTCATTCTCTATCAAGCGATGAAAACTACATGGCGGCATCCACAGCGACATCAGCCATAATGGAAAGCGGTCTGGGAAAATTCAATCAAATTGAACTCAATAAAAAACTCGCCGGCAAAGTCGTGCGCGTATCGCCCCGCATCAGCAGCCTCAGCGAGGGCGTATCGGGTAGCGCGTCTCCCGAAGACGTAGAAACCATGTTTCAACTCATCTATCTCATCTTCAAGGAACCGCGTGCCGACTCTCTGGCATTTCAAGCACTACTGGACCGCTATCGGGGCAGGTTGCAAAATCGAGATATGAGGCCAACAACAGCTTATTACGATACGATTCAAGTTACCATGTCTCAATACCACGTCAGGTCACGCCCGCTATCAAACGAAATCCTAAAAGAAATGAACCTGCAAAAATCGCTGGCATTTTACAAAGACCGATTTGCCGATGCCAGTGACTTCACATTTGTATTTGTCGGCAACTTTGAGCCAGAAAAAATAAAACCGCTGATAGAAACCTATCTGGGCGGCTTGCCCGCGCTCAACCGCGGAGAAACCTGGCGCAACACAGGCGTCAGAGCGCCAAAAGGCGTCATTGAAAAAACCGTGAAACGGGGACAAGAACCCAAAAGTCAAACGAGTTTGATTTTCACGGGACCTATTGATTACAACGATCGATTCAGGCGGTATGTCTTTGGCTCAATGGGCGACGTCTTGCAGATAAAACTTCGAGAATTACTCCGAGAAGACGAGGGCGGCACGTACGGCGTTGGCGTGCGCACATCTCTCTCTCGTTGGCCCGAAGGCCGATACAGCATCTCAATCAGCTTTGGATGCGATCCCGAACGGTTGGAAGAATTGACACAACTCGTTTTTGCCCAAATTGACAGCATGAAACAAAAACCCGTCGAACAATCCTACATCGACAAAGTGACCGAAATGGATCTGCGGGGTCGAGAAACCAACAAAAAAGAAAACGGTTACTGGCGCAGAACGCTGAGTACGTATTACCAGAATGAGATGGACTTGATGGCGTGGCTAACGTATGAAGACGAAGTCATCAAAAAACTCACAGCAGAACACGTGCAGAAATCAACACAGCAATACTTCAACCTGGAAAACTACGCGCGATTCGTCCTATTACCCGAAGAAGGGATGGCGGAAAAATGAAAACGCATGTATCAGAATTGAGCCAATTTCCTGCCGAATACCAGGAAGATATTAGACAAGCCATAGAAATACTGAAGGCGGGCGGCTGTCGAGAGATACATCTCTTCGGATCTTTGGCAGAAGGTCGGCCACGCAAAGGCTCAGATATTGATATCGGGATTCGAGGCTGTCCACCACAGCATTTTTTTCCATTACTTGGAAAACTTCTAATGCAATTAAACCACCCTGTTGACCTCATCAATCTGGATAATGAAACACATCTCTCCAGTTTCTTAGAAAAATACGGGTTACTTGTCCATGTTGAATGATACAGGACGTGATCAAATCCGATCCGAGATTGAAGATATCCAGGACATCTTCATAAAATTCGATTCATTACTCAGCAAATCGGAGACGGCAGAACCAGACCTCATAGAGCTATCTGCTCTGGGTACTGTCCTTCATTCATTTTATACAGGCTTAGAGGGAATCTTCCTTGTAATTGTCAAACGTATGGGTGCCGAAGTGCCTATTGGTAATCGCTGGCACATGGATCTCTTGGAACAGATCGCTAGGCCAACAGACAGCCGCAGTGCAGTGATCTCGGAAAGTACGCGACAGAAACTCGAATCTTATCTGGCTTTTAGACATTTCTTCCGCCACTCATACGCTTATATTTTGGAGTGGGATGAGATGCGAGATTTGATTATTGATTTGCGTGACACCTGGGATATAACCAAACAAGAGATTGAAAACTTTCTGCAAACCACAACATGAACATAGATATTGATATGAATCGCCTGAAAAACGCCACTTATCCCGGTCGTGGTATCGCAATAGGACAAACGCCCGATGGCACCTGTATGGTTCAAATCTACTGGATCATGGGACGCAGTCCGAGCAGCCGCAACCGCGTATTTGTGCGGGAAGGCGACGCGGTCAAAACCGACACCGTGGATAAATCCCATAACATCGATCCGCTAACCATGTATTACCCCATCCGCGTACTGGGCAACGCGCATATCGTCACAAATGGCGATCAGACCGACACCATTGTCCATACCCTGCAAAACGGCGGCTCATTTGAATCCGCCCTCAAAACCCGCACTTATGAACCCGACGCCCCCAATTTCACACCGCGCATCTCTGGCCTTACCGACCTGGACGATTCCCATGCCTATCGACTATCAGTCTTAAAAACCGTTGGTGGTGATGCGCGCTATTGTTCGCGCCAATTCTTCGACTATGAAACCGCGATCCCCGGCACGGGCCACTGTATCACAACATACACAGATGACGGCAATCCCCTGCCCTCATTCAAAGGAGAGCCTTATGCCGTCGAATTATTCGACGACATACAGCAAACCGCCGATGTATTCTGGAATCTATTAGACGAAGACAATCGCGTCTCGCTACTCGTAAAATTCATCCACCCCGAGACCTCTGATCTGGTAATCGTGAACAAATACGGATCAGGATAAAAGCAGGATGAAAGGATTTTCAGGATAAAAACCCGCAGGAAGGAGCACCGCTATGGAACCCATCAAATACGGTATGTTCATCATGCCTTTCCACGCCCCGGACAAACCGTTGAGTCAGGGATTTGACGAGGATCTGGAGCTCGTTGTCAAAGCCGAGGAACTGGGCTTTGATGAATTTTGGATCGGTGAACACCACACCATGAAATACGAAACCATTGTCACGCCCGAAATTTTCATCGGACGCGCCCTGGGTGAGACCCAGAGCATCCGCCTGGGACCGGCACCGGTCTGTTTGAACCTGCACCACCCCGCCTATGTCGCCAGTCGTCTATCTTTCCTGGATCACCTGGCCAAAGGTCGGCTCAATCTGTGCTTTGGACCGGGCAGTGTCACTTCAGACCAGGAACTGTACGGTCTGGATCCCAAATCGGGCGGCGCAATGACCGGAGAAGCCATTGACGCCATCCTCAACTTGTGGACATCGGATCCACCCTATGAGCACCGGGGGAAATACTGGCAATTCCAGCTCAAAGACAATATTGACGAAGAAACCCAGATCGGCTTCATCCACAAACCCTTTCAACAGCCCCACCCGCCCATCGCCATGCCGGGAATGAGCCGCAACTCACACAGCATGCAAACAGCTGGCGAGCGCGGCTTCCAGCCCTTTTCCGCCTGCCTGATATCGGGCAACGTGGTAGCCGACAACTGGCAGATCTACGAACAGAGCGCCCTGCAGGCGGGACGACAACCGCAGCGGACCGACTGGAAAATCGCCCGTTCAATCTTTCTCGCCGACACCACAGCCGAAGCCGTGAAAAAGGCGCGGCACAATTCCCTGGCAAAAAATTACGAATACATCGGACGCCTATTCGACAGAGGCCTGGGGCGCCAAGTGTACAAGCGCGATCTGGACATGCCCGATTCCGAGTGCAATCTGGACTATTTGATGACCGAACAGATCATCGCTGGCGACGTCGATGAAGCACTGCGTCGCTTGCTGGACCTGTTCGAGGAAACCGGTCCCTTTGGCACTCTCGTGCTAATGGGCTACGACTGGGACGACAAAGATAGTTGGATATACAGCATGGAATTATTCGCCCGTGAACTAATGCCAGCTTTGAACAAAGCAGTGGGCGCAGGACCTTAGATGACACTCAAAGCATTGACATTTGACGTATTCGGCACAGTCGTCGATTGGCGCAGTTCGGTCATCCGCGACGGCGAGCGATTGGGCGAGCGCAAGGGATTGGACATTGATTGGGCCGCATTTGCCGATGCGTGGCGCGGGGGCTATGGCCCATCCATGAATCGCGTGCGCACGGGCGAATTACCCTGGACAAAAATCGACGACCTGCACCGCATGATCCTGGACGAACTCCTGAAAAAATTCGGCATATCGGGATTATCCGAAGAAGAAATCGCGGACTTCAATCGCGTCTGGCATCGCCTCGATCCCTGGCCCGATGCCGCAGGCGGCTTATGGCGGTTAAAATCGCGGTACCTGATCGCCACACTATCAAACGGCAACGTATCGCTACTCGCCAACATGGCGAAATACGGCGGACTGCCCTGGGATTGCATCTTATCCGCCGAATTGGCCGGACATTACAAACCCGACGCCGAGACCTATTTGAAAGCCATCGAACTGCTCAGTTGTGAACCCCAGGAAGTCATGATGGTCGCCGCCCATCAGGGCGACCTGCACCATGCAGCGCGAGTCGGCATGAAAACGGCTTATGTATTCCGACCTTTTGAGCGAGGACCCAACGCCAAAAAAGACTTACCCCCCGATTTGGACTTCGACATCATAGCCCATGACTTTCACGACCTCGCCGATCAACTGGGGTGTTATTGAAAATGAAACTCACCGATTTCAAAGTCCTCACATTCGATTGCTATGGCACGCTTATCGATTGGGAATCCGGGATGATCAAAGGACTGGAGCCACTCCTATCAAAGGTCAAACGAAAATTGTCGCGCAATGAAATTCTTCAAACACACGCGCGACACGAATCAACACAACAAGCCTGGACGCCGGGCATGCGCTATTCCGAACTCCTCGCCATCGTATATAAACGCCTCGCCGAAGAATGGGGCATCGCCGTCACACCCGATGAGTGCACCGCTTATGGCCAATCGATAAAACAATGGCCGGCATTTTCCGATTCTCCCGATGCGCTACAATATCTCAAAAAGCACTACAAACTCGTAATTCTGTCCAACGTCGATAACAACAGCTTTAAATACAGCAACGACCGTCTCGGTGTCGAATTTGACGCAATATACACGGCGGAAGACATAGGATCGTACAAACCCGCGGATCGAAACTTCAAATACATGCTGGAACACCTCAAATCGCTCGGCATTGAAAAAACGGAAATACTACACACCGCAGAAAGCCTATTCCACGATCACATACCCGCGAACAAAAACGGACTCGCCACCTGTTGGATATACAGGCGCTCCAATGAAGAAGGCTTCGGCGCGACCAGAGACCCGGGCGAAATGCCAAACTACAATTTTCAATTCAACAGCATGGCAGATCTCGTAAAGGCACATCAAAAGACTTTTTCGACGCTTTCTTAACTCCCAATAATTTTTAAACAGCTTATCTAACAAGCTCGTAAAACCCAACAGGTGAAAAGGCGTTAGAGGAGTATATCTATGAATAAAATGATGTGGATGGTACGTGCCGGACAAGGGGCATACTTGATTGACGACTTTCGAAAAAAGAAGATCGTAGCGATTGGCTGGCAGGAACTGGGTGATCTGTCAAATCTGAAGAATAAAGACGATATCAAGCAGCTAATTGACAAGACTTATGATCACGAGAAACCTCGTGCCAGAGCGATATGGACTGGTCAGGTCGCTCGCTTTCGATTTGAATTTAGGAAAGGTGGCTTTACCCTATCCTCTGATACGGATAAAAGGACGTATTTGGTCGGCGAGATAATTTCAGATTACAGGTATGATGATAAGTTTTCGCTACCTCATACTCGGGATGTAAAGTGGCTTGGTGAAGTAGATCGGGATAGCTTATCTGCTTCGACAAGAAATACATTGGGTGCAATTTCGACAATCTTCGATGTTGGGAAAGATGCTCAAAAAGAGATTCTTGACCGGTTAGAAGGGAAAAAAGAAGCTCTAACAGAGGAAGAAGAGCAAGATGATCAGGACACCCTCAGAGAAGATTTGTTCTCAAATGCACACGAGTTTATTAAGGATAAAATTCTTGAACTCGATTGGGAAGAAATGCAGGAGCTTGTTGCAGGCATTTTGAGGGCAATGGGATATAAGACCATTGTATCGCCAAGAGGAACTGATCGGGGTAAAGATATTCAGGCCTCGCCAGATGGGTTAGGACTTGAGGAACCTCGGATCAAGGTGGAAGTTAAACATCGATCTAGTGGGCAAATGGGATCTCAAGAAATACGCAGCTTTACTGGTGGATTGCGTGGGACGGATCGGGGCCTTTATGTTTCAACGGGTGGCTTTACTAAAGATGCAAAGTATGAAGCGGAGCGATCATCCATTCCTATAATGGTGGTTGACTCAGATATGCTTGTTCAATTGGTTATCCAATACTATGACAATTTTGATTCAGAAACAAAGACATTGTTACCTCTAACCAAAATATATTGGCCTACATAGAGTAATGAAATTATGACTGACTTAGAGAGACCTGAACCCGAAAAACGGGATGTAGTCTACACCCTGATAAAAGCAGTCATAGCTGGTGTCCCTGTTATCGGTGGAGCGGCTACCGAACTAATCTCTATGGTAGCACTGCCTCTGGAGAAGCGACGCAATCAATGGCTTGATGATATTGCCAAAAGGCTCAAGTCACTGGAGGGGGTGGTTGATGAGTTCCGAATAGAGGATCTTTCACAAAACGAGACATTTATTACTGTTGTGATGCACGCAACTCAGGTTGCTATCCGCAATCATCAACAGGAAAAACTGGAAGCACTCCGCAATGCTGTATTGAATGCCGCGATGCCAGAAGCCCTGGAAGACGATAGACAATTAATGTTCCTCAATTTCATTGATGAACTTACATCCTGGCATTTGAGGGTGCTTCACTTCTTTGATGATCCTAAAATCTGGGGAAGCCAGCATAATATCAGTTACCCAAAATGGAATAGCGGTGGTCCAGATACTCTTCTGGAATTCACGTTTGAGGAACTACGTGGACAGCGAGATTTCTACGATCAGGTTGTGAGGGACTTGCATTATAGAGGTTTGATGAACATCGATTCTCTTCACATTACAATGACCGGTCAGGGGATGTTCGCTTCACGCACGACTGAAATGGCTAAGGGATTCCTTGCTTTTATCTCATCTCCTATACCAGAATGATTTTGGGCTTAGGGAGTTAGGTACCCTTTTCCTACTACTCTTGTCACCTGGATTTTATCACTGCCACAGTGTATCCTCTAATGAATTGCTCCGGAGAAATGCCGATACTGGTCTGCAACTTTAAAATCTCTTTGGGTTGTTTCAGCAACGATGGATCGTTTACTAAATTTTGATAAAATTGTTCTAATCTGTTTAGTAATCGCTCCATCTTTTCAGATGTAATCACTCGGGTTCCTTCTGGAAATAGCACTTTTGGATCGGCAACTGAAATCTTGGCTATGATAATAGGAATAGAGTTTTGTCTTGTAGAATAACTCTGTTTAAACCATTCCACGCTATGAAATAATTGTCCTGCATCTTTTTTGTGCAAAGATTTTTGGTTCCTATTCTTAGCTTCAATAACTAAACTCATCTTAGGCCACAACCACAGATTATCAGGTCCTTCATTGAAATCTTCTTCAGGTCTGGAACCTTTTGCGCCCAAGAGTGCGGCCAACTCCATCAATGCCTTTTCAAAAATTCTCGGGCTTACTTCGTAAGATAATTGTGCACGCATTTCCTGTATTTTGGCGATAGCACCATTCGGATTTTCGAACTCTTTGAACCATTTTACCATTTCAGTCTGTGTTTCAAATTTGCCTGGAAGTGATGGCCTACGGGTAACACCAGGAGGACATAATAGCGAGTTATTTTTTTTATTTGCTGCTCTCTGGACCTCCAGAGCTTCTCCTGGATCAACATTGTGCATATAATTCGCCACTTTCTGCAAATACCATCCAGCTTCTTTTACACTTAGATCGTTATCATCTATAGCTCTACGCAGAAGATCAACAGCATCCAATTCATTATTGGCCAAAGCCATATTAAAGGCTTGACGTTCAGCGTCTGCCATACTTAAATGTGCGCTATCCTTTTTTTTATTTTTTTCGCTCTCGATATTTTCTGCATAATACTGCTTCCATCCTTCATCTCTATTTAGACATTGGCCAATCATATCTATCAATAATTTATCTGGATCTTGTTCATCTTTGCGAGCGAGTTCTGCAAGATCCAGTGCCAGTTTCAATTGTGCTCGTGTATCTGGGTTCATCTCTTCAACAACTTCGTGCTTGGCAATAAAATTAGCAAGAACAGGTCCTGCAAGAATAATCACTGCATAATCTGCGTGCGAACGCACAGCCCTACCCATTCCCTGCTCAATGCGATAGATAAGCCTATTTCTGACACCACCAGGGATTGCCATTTGACTACTGTCATATTTGTCCGCAATACTTTCACCATAAGGCATTCCATCGATCACGAGTATGCGGCAAGCATTATCAGGAAGATCGACACCATCATATCGCTGAACAAAAACAATGATATTAGAGTCCGGGACGCCTCCACGTAATTTCTTAATTGCGTCTCCCACTTCACCTCCCAATACAACCTTTGCACCATATGGTTTCCAAAGTCTTGCATCGGCTTCATTGGATGCAAGAACAACAACCCGCTGTCTTTTTGATGCTCTCCTACAGAGATCCATAACCCAATACCGATCAAGATTGGGATCAAATAACGATGGTGCTAAAACCATCCGTTCACCAAGCCCTTTGTCGGATTTAGGTAGAACCGGATTACTTGCTGCGGAATATTCACAGCTAAGTTCTCGTATAAGAACCGAGTCATCAGCAAGGGTTGCAGACATAAATAGACGATGTTCGGCCTCACTATATGCAGCACTTTCGTGGATAGGAAGAACATCCGGTATAATTTCAATACCTGAACCCGATACAATGCATCGACACCAACGGAGAATATCACGGATGTGAGGCCAGATAAATGTAAGCGATTTTTCATCTAATTTGTCTGCAAGAATTTGCTGGATGTCATCCAAAAGTGGTTCCCAGATCCAGTAAGGAACTTCAATTGCCGCAAACGGATCATCCCTTCTTATATCAGTCCACAAACCCAGTTTGTATTTCCGGCACGGAGCATCTAAAAGTTCGAGTAGATTCTTGAGTACTTCACCTTCCAAAATCTGCAATTTGAATGCATCCCGAATTTCCTCAACCCCTGCGTGGGCATCATCTAGCACTATAGCATATGGTCTTAAATGCACATCGCGACGGTTGAAGGTCGTTTTCGCATTGAAAAGCTTGTCATAGGTACAGATTATTATTGCTCTTCCTCTGGTTCCCTCGAAATCTGGATGTGGTTCCCCTGCAGGATAGATCACTGATCTGATTCCAAGTTTCTGTGCCTCTTCGTGAACTTGCTCTACCAATTGAACTGTGGGACACAAGTAAACAACAGGCTTGCCTGATTTCTCCATATGAGATTGGAGATAAAGCAGAGCCACCGCTGTTTTACCCGCTCCAGTGCTAACCTTTAATACCAAGTCTTTTTCGTCGCGCCGTCCGTTTATTGCTGATAATACTTCCTTTTGAACGGGACGTAGATCAATGTGTGATCCATGACGGTCTAAATATTCAAATAATGCGAGTAGATTAGTAACATC
>VXRD01000011.1 GCA_009838845.1 Gemmatimonadota bacterium
CCGACCTCCTGATTACAAATCAGGTGCTCTACCAGCTGAGCTAGGATGGCTCTAAGATATAAAAAAATACTATTCTCGTTCCATGCGAAAAATACACAAAGCTCTAAAAACTGTCAAGAAGGAAGAAAAAAGGAGGTACCAATGAAATTTGTCGTCGCTGTCGATTGCGAAGGCGTAGCCTGTGGCGTGGGATCACCGGGCGCGTCCCTGAACTCTTCTCGAAATTTAGAGTTCGCCAAATTACAGGCCACGCGAGAAGCGGATGCGGCTGTCCGCGGATTATTTGCAGCCGGTGCAGAACAGGTAATTGTATGGGATAATCACGGCGGGAGCTTGAATCTGAATTACGACCTCCTGGACGAGCGGTGTGATATCGCGCTCGGCGTGGGATTTGAACACCGATTTCCCGGCATGGACGAATCATTTGATGGCGTAGCGTTTGTCGGCTATCACGCCATGGACAATACAGTTGATGGCGTGATGTGTCATACCTTCAGTTCCGCAACATATCAATGGATCAAGATCAACGGACGAGAAGTGGGAGAGATGGCCATAGACGCGGCTGTTGCGGGAGAGCGAGGGGTGCCCGTCATTTTTGCCTCGAGTGACGACAAGGGAACCGCGGAAGCCGAGTGTTTTTTCCCCGGCGTTGTCACAGTCACAACCAAACAAGGGATGGGATGGAATTGCGCGGTAAGCAAACACCCCAAACGGGTGGTAAATGAAATCTATGAAACGATCCAGAACGCCGTAACCAGGCGGAACGCGATAAAACCCTTTGCATTTTCATCTCCCCTGGCAATGGAAGTGCGCTATAAAAGGCTCGAAGCCGCGCAGTCGGCCAGCCGCGGATTTTCCGGCGCAGAGCGCGTTGATCCCTATACTGTGAGGCGAACGCTGCAATCCATCCAGGATTATTATTGAGAATATGCAAACAGGAGAAAAAATGAAAATTCTACTCGCAGCCTTCAAACAAGAAACATCCAGCTTTAACCCCGCGCGCACGCCCTACGATATGTTCGACGTGCTATTTGGTGATGAACTCCTCGCACTGCGGGGCAGCAATACCGAAATCGCCGGCGCGCTCGACATCTTTGCCGAACGCACAGACATCGACTTAGTACCCATCTATTCAGCATCATCTGTATCCGGCGGGCCAGTCGCCGACGCGGACCTCGACAAGCTCATGGAAGAACTGCTCACAGGCATTCGCAACAACGCACCCGCAGACGGAATGCTCATGGTCTTTCACGGCGCAATGGCTGGCGAAACCGAAGTCGATCCCGAAGGACATGTCCTCACCAAAATCCGCAACATCCTCGGCGATGTGCCCATTGTCACCACCTATGATCTACACGGCATCATCACCGACCGCCTCATCGAACAATCCGACATTATGGTTCCCTTTCACACGTATCCACACATCGACATGTACGAAACCGGACAACGGGGGGCGCGCAACCTGCTCGCCCTTCTCGATGGCAATGTCAAACCCACCGTCGCACATATCCGATTGCCCATGCTTGTGCGAGGCGACGAACTCATCACTAAAACCGGACGATTTGGTCAGACCATCCGCTGGTGTCAGGAAATAGAAAATTCCGAAGGGGGCCTGGGTAGCGGGGTCTATATCGGCAATCCCTTCACAGATGTACCCGACCTGCGCTCCAACGTCATTGTCTTTACCGACAACGATCCCAAACGCGCACAACGCGAAGCCAAACGCATCGCCCAATACATGTGGGACAATCGCGACCATTTCACCGCGCCACTCACTGCGATTCCAGACGCCATTCGCCTGGCTGAAGAAACCCGGGGCCTCACCGTCTTTTCCGACGCTGCCGATGCCACATCTTCGGGCGCATCAGGCGATAGCAATGCCATTCTCAAGGGCCTGTTTGAACACAATTACCAGGGCAGTGCACTCCTGCCCATTGTCGATCCCCCGGCTGTTGAAGCGGCCTTTAACGCAGGTGTAGGTGCCACCATAACCATACCCATTGGCGGTGCCATTGACAAAGCGCGTTTTTCTCCCATTGAATGCGAAGTCTATATCCAACTGCTCACCGATGGAGCATATATCACAGGCACGGGCACATCGGGACATGCCGGCAACACGGCTGTGCTCCAGGCCGGGACTTGCAGCATCATGGCGACCACGCGCCCGGTCAGTATTATGGACCGCAAAGTCTTTGAAGCGCGCGGCCTCGACCCACGAGACTTTGATCTGGTCGTGTGCAAATCGCCCAATGGCTTTCGGGTTCACTTCGAAGAAATTGCCGCCCGAATCGTACCTGTTGACGCACCCGGCTCCACCAGTGCCAACTTAAAATCCCTGCCCTTTACCCAATGCCAACGCCCTATATTCCCACTGGACGATGGCGTACAACCTCCACGAGAAATAGACGAATAGTATGACACACCTGCTATGCCAAATCTGTGGAAAAACCTGTAGCGCCAACACCTTGCAGTGGCGCTGCACCTGCGGTGGCCTCTTTGACCTCCACTTTGAGGCCGAACTTTGCGTTGACGCACTTCCCCACCGCCCGCCGACTCTATGGCGCTACCGCGAAGCCATTCCCATCGAAGACCACACCAATATCGTCACCCTTGATGAAGGGTTCACACCGCTAACACCCGTAACCATCGCTGGCAAATCCCTCCTCGTAAAACAGGACTACCTGTTTCCATCCGGCTCGTACAAAGACCGCGGCGCAACAGTTTTGATCAGCCATGCAAAAGCACTCGGCGTTCACCACATGGTCGAAGATTCGTCGGGCAATGCCGGCGCAGCTGTCGCGGCTTATGCAGCGCGTGCGGGAATTGCCTGTGACATCTACGTTCCCGACAGCACATCAGCGGCAAAACTCGCGCAAATCCAGAGCTATGGCGCAAACCTGTACAAAATCCCGGGATCGCGGGAAGACACCGCGCATGCGGTTCAAGACGCAGCGCAAAAACACTTTTATGCAAGCCATGTCTGGAGTCCCTTCTTCTTTCACGGCACCAAAACTTATGCCTATGAAATCTGGGAACAACGTAATTTCAACGCGCCAGACACACTCATCATACCAACGGGAAATGGAACACTGCTGATCGGTGCTTACATCGGATTCACGGACCTTCTCAAACAAAATTTGATCACCCATCTGCCCAAACTCATCGCCGTTCAATCCGCCCATTGCGCCCCTCTCGCGCCCACCTGGACGGGCAAACCCTCTGCGACCATCGCCGAAGGCATCGCCATTGCAGAACCCGCCCGCGCAGCGCAGATCGTCCAGTGCATTAAAAAAACAGGGGGCGACATCCTCACCGTTGACGATGACGAAACGCGCAACGCCCAAAAACTAATGGCCGAAATGGGCTTTTACATCGAACCCACCTCGGCCACGGCCATTGCAGCGTTTGTGAAATATCCATCTCAAAAAGACGAAATCGTCGTCGCTCCCCTCACAGGACACGGTCTAAAGTCTTTGGGAAAGTAGAGGCTAAAGATCGGTCTCAGGGATAGCAACTAACAAAGATGAGGAAATCGGCAAAATTAATGGTGCCATCGCCATTCAAGTCCATGCGACCGTCAAAGCCTTCGTCTGATAAACTTTTCCCATAAACCGCAACAAATAACAAAAAGTCGTCAAAATTCACCGCCCCATCGCCATTAAAATCGCACGGATTATGAGGCGTATTATTCTTGCTATTATTCGCCAGGATCACCTGATCCAGTATCTCGATACCATTGCCCTCCAAACCGACCACGGAATGTTGAATTTTACAATTTTTCAAGGTCGCGGTGCCGTAATTGCGGATGCCATACCAATCACCGGCTTTTGGTCGAGATGAATGCTCAGTTATTTGACCTTCAAATGCGATTTGCTGCCCTCCTGACGCATCGGCATTTATCGTTCCGTAGTTCACAATATCGACTCGCGAGATATCCTCTATATCGTGAATATCTATATTGGGATACGCGCGGATCACCGTTCCCGCCTCAATCGTCAAGGTCGCGCCAGGATACACCACAATATCACCCATGAGGTCAATGGTATCTCGCCAGGTAACCGCTTGAAGAATAGGGTAGTGGTGAAACTCGGTATGAGGAATCTTTTTACTGTCATAACTGCCGGTTTCAAATTTATTCCAGTTGCTTTTGTGAAACGGTCCCTCAGGAGATTTATTTTGGACAATCGCAGTTATCGGTAGCCAATCCAAAGGCGAATCCACTTCGAGTTCGCCCCATCTTACTTCGGCCCCCAACCAACTCATGTCTGCTGACAACCCCATATTATGGGCGTTATTTCTATCGGGCGTGGGCAAAAGCACCAAATCATAATATTGTGCGAGATCGGGATTTGTGTTCTCATCAACCACAGTACTCAAGACAATCCCACGGTTTGTCAGATGTTCCGTAAGATCAATAAACCATACTCTTCGAGGATAATCACCACCGGTTGGAAAACTGCCATGGGACCCCGCCCCGATATAAACGACGGGGTGGCTACCACCTTCTGCGGGTGCGAATTCTTTCTGAGGATTGAATTTTCTGCCGCCCTTTTTTATATAACTTAACCTGTCACCGTGAAACGAGTAATTCACGCCAAAAAGCTCCGCCTTAGCGGTATCTCTGCCTGTTATAATGACATCAATGAACGACCAATCCCCTTCGTGGTTATTTTTCCAATCATTAAAAGGATAAAAGTAATAATACCGTATTGTAAATTTGTCATGATATGCGGGAACGCTGCTCTCAATCTGAAAAATATGCGCGTATGCTGTATTCTTAAAATGCTTTCCAGCGCGGGGGTGAGTAGTATTTTCATAATAATGATACCAGTTTTCCGTGTCAGAGCCTTTTTCCTTATTGCCGGGATAGTCAAAATGTGGATCAAAAAAAAGAGCCGAATCTACCTGTGCTATTTGTGCTATCTCTATAGAACTTATCTTTGCAGAACCTTTCTGTATAGGATCTATTTGGATTGCTGCCTGTACAGGACCTGCTTGGACAGAACGGGTTTCCAACACTTTTAAGACGTCTAACAATATCGTATCCCGATAAATGAATTCTTTGGGTAAAAAAGCAAATTCATTTTTTGAAAAATCGACTTTGGGAAGCGCATTGAATTTGGGAAACGCTTTTATTACATCTGAATATTTGTAATTTCCGATATCCCCTTGATCGTATTTCCCTTCCGTTGTTCGGCCATAGACTTTCACTGAAAACCAAAGATTAGAAGCGGATTTCGCGCCCATGATTTCTACGGGTTCTGGGAATATTACTCTGCGGCCTGGGTTCTCTGGTTCTTCTGCCAAAATCAAAATTGGAGAAAATTTCTCGGCGAGCAGTTCGTCTTGCGTTTTGCTATCGGCAAGACTCGAAAATACAAAGATCAATATCGTCGCTATCCCTATCCCGTGAGCCCCATCACGGAACAAGTTTTGTACAAATTTTAAATCCATAATTCCATCTAAAAAATTATCAGGGCGGATAAGCCCCTACACCCGCCAGGAAATTTTCTCCCAATCCTCATCCTCGCATTGTTGCACGTATTCCCGCACAATCCGCAACGCATTGTCGGAACTGCCCGAACGATCCATATCCACCCAATTTATCGCATCGCGTTTTGCGACCATCCAGCTTTTCAAAATTTCAAAAGCGTCACCCGTTACAAGGTCTGATTCCAATTCCGCGAAAAAGTAGAACTCGTGCAGCGTACGCTCTACCGCCTCCCAATTCCACAGATCTTTGCGCGCTCGCACCTGAGCGAAAGACGTACTATCCACAACACAAAACAGCTCAACACATTCCGGCTCAGCCGATGGCAGAATCAGCACTATATTTTTTAAATTACCCAATTCCACATCGCGCTTGTGTACATCGAGTTGCGTATTAAACTCGGGCTGGCACAGTGCGATCA
The DNA here is from genome assembly GCA_009838845.1 of Gemmatimonadota bacterium. NCBI lineage: Bacteria > Pseudomonadati > Gemmatimonadota > Gemmatimonadota bacterium. The sequence continues at coordinate 5,913 of VXRD01000011.1, forward strand.
GTTTCGCCTCAAGCAGGAGCGCCTCAAGCTCAGATCCCACCGTCTCAACTTCCATGGACCATATCCGATTCAAAATCTGCTGCGTCTTTTCTGGTCGCTCCGATCTTCTGGCAAAATAACTGCCCACGCGCCTTCGCAAATTCACCGCCTTGCCCACATAAATCACGCCTCCCTCGCGATCCCGCATAATATAAACCCCGGGCAACTCGGGCAACGCGCTTAAAAATACCTCGTCAAAAGTATACGCATCAAAATTTATGGAAATAGGATCCGGGTACAGCGCGGCAGTCACAGATTCAATAGTATTAAGACCCTCCTCTTCACACCTTTCCAAAAGATGCAACAAAACATCGGCCTGCAAACTCGCCTCTCCTTCAGCCCCGCGATCTGACACAAAGGACAGTCCCATAGCAGAAGCCAGATCCTCGACAGAATGCAAACGGACATCGGGAAAGAAATGCCGCCCCAAACGAAACAGGCAAATCCCGGAATCCACGACATCTTTGCCCGTCATCAGGAGACACAATCTGTTCAAATCTCTCTTCATCCTGGGCCATTGAAATCCCACGGGAATCGCATCTCGTACTTCTTCCGCATAAGAAACCAATATCTCTTCCCGCGCATCCATGCGAACCTGAACCGCGGGAAACAGCGTCTCGCGCCCCCCCATCTGCACTTTGCGTCCTGCAAGCACATAAACCTCGGCATCCGCAGACGGGATCAGCCCAAAACAAAAAAAAGAAACCTCCCGCAGGGTCTTACCCTGTCCCGGAGGTCTTAAATACCACAGTCCACTGCGATCACATACAAACCGGGGATCATCATCAATAGCTGCACGCACCACTTGACCGGCTACGGCACCGCGTGCGCCGTGTAAACCCAGTGCCTCAGAAGCCAGTACCTCTGCGTGTACACCCGTATCGCGCTGCTCTAAAAAAGCATAGATGCGATCCTTAACAATCTGGTTCACAGTTTATCCTATCGGGATTTATGCACAATCGCACACAGCCATTCGCCATCGTCGAGCATCTCGTCAAGCACCAGATCGCTCCTATCCAGTACCGTGCAAAGCGCTTCGCGCTCGCGATCCAAATTCCCTCCCAAAATCGCGCACCCTTCGGGATGCAGTCGCTTTGCCAATTCTGGAATGAGCGGAAATAAAATACTGCTGATGATATTTGCAACTACCACATCAAAAATCCCCGATACCCTATCGACAGAACACTGCATCAAAACCACCTGTGCATCCACATCATTCAAAACACAGTTGGCTCGGGCATTCTCAATCGCAGATCCTTCAATATCCACAGCCACTACTTCAGCCGCGCCCAACTTCACAGCCGCAATGCTCAAAATCCCCGATCCCGTACCAACATCCAGCACCCGATCCCCTGATATTATCCTCTTCTCTAAACCCAAAAGCGCCAGGCGCGTTGTCTCGTGATGCCCGGTGCCAAACGCCATTTGAGGGTCAATCGCGATAGTAAAACCACCCGGAGGGTCGGGCACCCTGTCCCACGGTGGACAAATTACCATGCGAGGGGAGGGATAAACAGGCTGAAAAAAAGAACGCCACCCCAGTGTCCAATCCGTATCGGGCACGGGTTCAAAGCGGCATTCACAGGGCACGAGAGCCTGTTCTATCTCCGCTTTATTTTCTGCCGCCTCAAAATACGCCGTCAGCCGAACCCCATCGCTTATATCCTCTTCCACCACACCACAACAGCCCAGCTCGAACAACTTGGCAGACACAACCTCAACCTTTGCCCGCGGCAACACCACAGATACTTGAAAATAGGTATTCACTTTCTCACCATGAATGCGTGCGATGGCCCTGGCCGGGAAACCATATCTGATCGACAAAAAACGACAGAAGCACACCCAGAGCATGGCCTACGAGTAGCCCTAAAAATAAGGGACGCAAACGCCGATAGAGATCCACGCCGCCTATGCGTAAAATGATCGATTTGATGCCCCATGCCATAAAAACAGAAAAAACTGAATGCACGGCATGCGTCAGCGGCACGACCATGCCAATGGGCGCGAGGGGCCACCAGGTAAAGCGGTAGCGCATCAGACTCACCACGGCAAAAATGCCAATACCCAACAGCAAAAACAAAGGACGCTCGCTCTCCCATTTTTCTTCGCCCTTCAGGGCCTTGACCAGCCCATCGTAGGTTCGCGGCGGATAGCGCGTGAACGGAAAATCGTTAAAATTATAAGCCCCGTGCAAATAGCCCAGATAAAGCGAATAGGCAATTGCAGCACCAATGCCGATCACGAGCGTCAGTCCAATGCCCAAAATGAGCCGCTTCTTATTTCTTCCCGCCATATCTGCAATGCGCGCCGCATGCACGAGCGGGGGCATAAACATCGCTTTGCTCTGTGAGCGCACCGAATCAACCAGGCGCAATGCCGTCAGCGTTGAAGCATCAAATGATTTGGGCCCAAAAATAAAGGGCAAGAGGCCATTGGGCGTCATCGGCATGCTAAAATAAATCACACCGGTCTCTGCAATCACCCGCGCCGTGCCCAGATAAGTAATAAAAATACCCAGCGTAAGAGCAATCGCAACAGCCCAGCTAATGCCCACAGCCTGAAACCAGAAAATCAGAAAAATCAGACTAAGCAGCAGGCCAAATGCACACGCGCGATATGAAAGCATCTCGTCTGAATCATCGATCTGTCGATCTCCGCGAAATGCTTTGACAAACACATCGCGAATGTGAAACCTCGCCATCCACAACCCAAATAAAACCATCGCCACAAATGCACCCCCAGCTTGTAGCGAGGTCGTCGCATCTGCAGCACTACCTTTATTGCTCAGATTAATCCCCACGCGCCTGTAAAACATGACCTGCACGCAGTAAAACAAATAAAATACCCAGATGGAAAACAACACATCCAGGTTGGCAAAATAGGCAAAACCCACAGTATAAAAATTAAACCGCACATGAATGCGCGGGAAATACACGCCCATAGGCATCCACCCCGGTCCCAGACTGATAACCGGAAATCCGGGTGAAAAATAACTGATAATATTCCAGGACAGGATGAGAAATGGAATGGCAGCGCCAAAAAGGAAGAACTTATTCTTCAAAAGCGGTACTCTGTGCTCTGCTTCGGCCAGATCACCTGCCGGGTGCAAAATGGGATACGCCAACCGCTCGTGTTCTGCCCATTGCTTGCGCAACATCACCGCCAGACAAATGCACCCCACCACAATGGCTGCAATAAACGTCATCCAGCCAAACAAAGGCACAAACCAAACACCCCAGGGAATGGGCATGTCCGGACTGGGTAGGCCCTCAAACAACCACTGCATGGCCCCGCCTTCATTGGAGGGAATCAACCAGTTGGGCAAATACTGGTGAAAATAACTTCCCCACTGATTCTCTGGCGTGGCGAGATAATAGGGAATGGAAATCATGCCCAAAAAATAACTCGTCAGCCCAAAGGCGGGAACAGCAGCCCCCACCAAACCCATCGCCAGAATCGTCCATACTTCGGTACTCGTCAATGCCCATGGGGCCTGCCATCGACGCGCGATTGCATTGCCCAAAGTCAACACCACATAAGGCGCGAACAACGCGATTGGAAAATGCGTGATATTCATACGCGCGGTGTGGGCGATATATTCGACATAAGTATTCCACCCAATCACCAGCAACGCGAGTGCCAGACCCAAAATGATTGACCGCGCAGTCACACCTTCCCGCGCGGCGAGTGCATCGCGATCAACTATTCCCTCCCCAAGTGCCATCTTATAATATTTCCTCCTATGTCCTTCTATAATTGAGAAATTTTAGGTATCCCAATATATAAAAATACACAGCGGGGAACAATGAGCAATGGTCGAGAAGCGATAAACAAAAAACTCCCGACCTCTTTCAAGATCGGGAGCAGTCTATTTTCAGCAGTATCCGACTTTATCTAAAGAACACCGATACGCCACCCTTCACAAAATGGCGTTTGATGCGATCTTCCCCGGCAAATAAGACCGAATACCCATACATCGCAGTCAAAGCCGTGTATTTTGACAGCACCTGGCGCGTACCTACACCACCGCCCAATTCGCTGACATTGCCCCATCCCCAAAAATCGCGTGCGGCAAAGGCTTCTACAAACGGAAAGGTGCGCTTTTTAATCTGGATGGGAATATTCAACCGATAAAAACCCGACACCGAAGACCCAAACCCGTCATCCACCGTCATATAACGCCCCCGGGCATCTATTGTTGCATTGTCCAGCACTTGCGTTAGATCATCCCGATTAGGAGAATCGAGACCTGCGCGCCGGTCGTATTGCCTGTTGCCCGCAATAAAAGACCCCCCAATTTGGTGCCATCGGCTAATCGAATAAGCCACTTGGACCCCAGCGCGATAGAACAGACTACTGCCTGAAAACCGCACAGACATAATCGGCGTCACTTCCAATTGCCCCGCGCGAATAGGACCTATATTGACCTCGCCTTCACCTGTCTTTTCTTCTTCACCAACCACATCGGCCTGGGCAGGTGCGCCCAGAGCCAACAGCCCGGCAACCGTACACATCAGCCAGTATTTCATAGCATCTCCTCCTGAAAGGTTCTACCCCGGCACTTAATTTAAAATATCTAAAAGAATCCCGACTGTCAATGGCTCTTACTGAGAAGCCATGAACTTTTTAAAAACACGCATGTATTGACTTGACGTACCTTCGTATTCCCCATTAATTGTTGCGCTGGCACGCGTGCCGCATTTTCGAAAGGACTCTCATGGCAAAGAAGGCATTGATCACCGGCATCACGGGACAAGACGGTTCTTATCTGGCAGAACTCCTGCTCGATAAGGGCTACGAAGTACACGGCATTGTCAGGCGCGTGGCTCTCGAAGACCCCGAACACAGGCTCGGACGCATCACCCACTTGCAACACAAAGTGGAACTCCATCCCGCATCGCTCGAAAGCTTTCCCAGCATCTACAATGTCGTGCGCATCATTCGCCCCGACGAGTGTTACCACCTCGCAGCGCAAAGCTTTGTCGATACCTCTTTCAAAGATGCATTCTCAACACTCAATATCAACATCAACGGCACGCACTATGTCCTCGAAGCCCTCAATGAACTCGTGCCCGAATGCCGATTCTACTTTGCCGGATCGAGCGAAATGTTTGGCAAAGCCGAAGAAGTGCCCCAAACGGAAATCACGCGCTTTCATCCGCGCTCGCCCTACGGCATCTCCAAAGTCGCGGGATTTGACCTCACCCGCAACTATCGAGAAGCTTATGGCCTGTACGCCGCCAGCGGCATCTTGTTCAACCACGAATCCCCTCGTCGGGGATTTGAGTTTGTCACCCGCAAAATCACCTCACACGTCGCGCGCATCAAGCTCGGGCAAATCGGCCACCTCTCGCTCGGCAACCTCGACGCCAAACGCGACTGGGGACACGCCCGCGAATACGTCAAAGCCATGTGGATCATGCTCCAACAAGACGCGCCCGACGACTATGTCATCGCAACCGGTGAGACCCATTCGGTGCGCGAATTTTGCGAAATCGCCTTCTCACACGTCGGCCTCGACTATCGGGAACACGTGCAGATCGATCCGCGATTCTTGCGCCCGGCAGAAGTCGATCTGCTCATCGGCGATTGCACCAAAGCCAAAGACAAACTCAACTGGACTTACGACATAGACTTTGAAGGCCTCGTAAAAGAAATGGTTGACGCAGACCTCAGATTATTCTCAAAAAATTCATAACCCAAGGAGCTTGTTATGTCTCGCATCGGACGCGCCGCAGTGATGAGCGGCGAAAAATTTGAAATACGCGAATATCCCGTTCCCGATCCAGAACCGGGATCAATTTTACTCAAACAAGAACTCGCTGGCATCTGCGGCACAGACCTGCACAACTGGGAATATCAGCGATTGCGGGGTGAGATCATTCTCGGCCACGAAAATGTCGGCATCATCGACAGCCTGGGATCCGGTGTAGAAACCGATTATCTGGGCAATCCCATCGCGCCCGGAGATCGGGTCCTCTTCGCACCTGGCACAAATAAGGGTGCATACGGTTTTATACAAGCCGAAGAAGCCCCCTATTTGCGGGGCGGCTTTGGCGAATACATCTACCTGTGGAACCCCGATTCAGTCGTGCTCAAAACCGATATGCCCGCCGAAGTTGCGGTCATCACCGAGCCTTTTACCATTGGCGTACACGGCGCAATGCGTTCCGGCTTGCAATTTGGCGACACCGTCGTCGTGCAGGGATCGGGAGCCATTGGCCTGCTCACACTCGTCGCCGCCAAAGTCAGCGGTGCGGGCCGGCTCATCATGGTCGGCGGACCCAAAGGGCGTCTGGAACTGGCGGAGCGCCTCGGCGCAGACCTCACCATCGACATTGCCGATATACCCGACCCTGAAGAACGCACGAAAATTGTGCGCGAAAATACGCCCCGAGGCGCAGGCGCCGATGTCGTCTTTGAATGCGCGGGATTTTTGCCCGCCATTCCCGAAGGCGTCACATTCCTGCGGCACAGCGGCACTTATGTCGCCATGGGCCATTTTGTCGATGTGGGGTCTTTTGACTGCAACCCCAACCAGATGTTTATGCGCCGCAACATGCGCCTCGAAGCCGTGTGGGCAAGCACCCCCGAACACTTTGTGCGCGCACTCCCCATCCTCGAGCGAAACGAATACGCCTTTGCCGACCTCGTCAGCCACACCATACCCATTGACCGCGTAGCCGAAGGATTCAACGCCCTGCACAGCGGATACCATCTCGACGGCAAAGACACAATTAAAATTGCAGTTAAAGGCGGGTTGGTATAAACGAAACAACACAAAAAACAAAAACGGCGATGGAAATAAATCCACCGCCGTTTTTTAGTTTAAGGGTTAATCAGAAACTAATCGCGGCACTCACCATCTGCACGGGATCGGTGAAAGACGTATTGAAATGCTTGAACGCATAATCGAGGCGAACGCCTTTCCCGGCCTCGGTTTTGTAATCAATACCGGCACCGAACGAATAATCTTCCAGATCGTGGTTGTTCTTATACCCACCGCGTAGGGAAAAACCCATCGCAGAGGTCGCCTGCTTAAACCGATATTCTACACCCACAAGCGTGCGCTCGTCGAAATCTATCGGACTATGGATCTCAGTGACCAGATTCAGATGATGCGGCACAGGGATTCGGCCAAACAGCGAAATCATATCGAAGACAAAACCCAGGCGGAATGACCGGGGCAACTCGAAATGCTCGCGCTGAAACTGAGACTCCCCTCCCGGACTGAAATTCCGCACACTCATAGCAATCACCATATTCCGGAATCCCGTATTGAAGTAGGTCCCGATATCCACGGCAAAAGCATTGAGATCATTCGACTGCGTTTGCCGACTACCGGCGATAAAGACCTCACTCGATCCCAACCCCTGATGGGCGAAACGCGCCATTGCCCCTACTGAAAATCGATCGGTAATCTGAAAACCCCAGCCTGCGGACAGGGCGTAATTCGTCGTGGTAAATGTACCCGTCTCGGTGAATCCCACACTGGCGGGATCGGGATTGATTTTGGTACCATTGATCTCACCAGCGCTGTGCGTGATAAAGCCCACGCCAAAGGTACCCGGTGCATTTGGAAATTTGAAAACTGCGCCAGCAACCTGGTGATTTGTCTCAAAAATCCATTGGGCATGGGTAAAAAACGCCTGCCGTTCGTGTACAAAACCCAGCAACCCCGGGTTTAGAAACACCGCACCCGACGCATCGCCGATCAGACCTGCGCCCGCATCGGCCATCGCGGCTCGCCGCGCATCTGTGGAAAATCCGAGAAACACAAAACCGCTCTGCGCGGCTTTCACGCCAGAAGGTCTGACTTCTTCCTGATTTGGATAAATGGGTTCCAGATCGCGAATCTTTTCGCCGCCGAGAACCCGGGGATCTTCAAATTGAGCATTGGCCTGCACGCCGGAAAGGACGAACGCCAGCAGACAGACCCAGATAATATTATGTAATTTCACAACAGCCTCCTCGTCTGAATGCGAGCTACCGAATAACCACGAACTTCTCGATATCGGTTTCGCCCGTGTCGGGATTGGTAATATGCGCTACGTACACGCCACTGACAATGAACTGGTTGTTGTCATTTGCCATCAGCGGCCACTCCTCGTCGCCCGAACCGGAAACGTGATCGAGCCGCGTGACCAGATCGCCCTGAAGCGTAAAGATCCGGATAATGGCTCGAGCGGGCAGATTCACAAAGAGCAACTTGTTGGGCTGCCCCGTGAAGTTCAAACCGCCTGCCGACAAATCGCCACCCAAAATACTATAGGGATTGGGCACGACGCGAACGCTTGTCAGATCGTTGACAGGAGCCGAAAATGGACTCACGCCATTGCCGAGACCGCGCGTGGCAAAAATACTGCTCTCTTGCCCATCGGCATCCACGGCCGTAACCGCGTAGAAATACCGCTCACCGCGCACGACATCTGTGTCGATATGGCTGGTTCCCGTAATGAGCGTATTGCCATTGACCGGTATTGGCGGGTCGGGCAAATTGGTTTGATGACCGACCATCTTGTAGAGATTGTAGCCCACGGCATCGGAAACCGCTGACCATTCGACCTCATTTTGCGCGGGACCCGATTTGTAAGCCACATTGGAAGGCCACGACGGACCGAGGGGAAGACTCGGCGCCATCCCGATGGGCCACGACACTTCCTTGCCCTGCACTGTGCCGTTAACCGTGCGGCGATTTGCCCAGGCCTGTCGCGCCAGTTCCACGCCCTTCATCAGCGAATCCTGTCCGCTATTGAGAAAAGCCTCTTTCTGATCAAAAGAAATCGAACCATTGGCCCACTGCGCGCCAACGCGCTTGTTCTCATCTGTATGCGGGCCAGCTATGACCCAGGCTTCTACGATATGAACCCACTCCCCGGGTTTCAGATCCCACGGTCCCCAGGTCATCTGAAATGCCCACATATCGACAGACGTGGGTTGGTGGTCGGGGGCGTCACTCTGGAAAATGCGTTGATCGCGCGTTGTCCCCGGTTCCACGATAAAGTCATAGACCTCGGCGCGGGCATTTCCATCTGTAGAGACCCAGTTGGAACCATCGACGCGCTTTATCAGACGGGGTTGAGAAGTTTCAGAGTTCGGGTCGTTGATAAACCAGTTATTCCCATCGGACAAATCTTCAAAAGTCGTGGGATTTTGCGAGACGTAGAGCCAGACCTTGCCCTTGTATTCGGACTCTAAAAACTCGCCAGACGAGATCCGCGCTGCCTTGGCCAGTTCGAGAGCCCCGTGACCTTCAGCAGGTGCGGGTTCGCCGCGATCATCGCCATCCGGGCGATATCCAGCTTTGTTGGCTGAATCGGCGTCTCGCGCATAGAAGAGCTTTTGCTCGTCGTCGTAAAAATAAAGCTCATCCCATTCGCCGAGCGCGCCGAGATTTGCCGTGCGGTGGCGAGATCCAACTTCTACTGCGCCCTCATCCCGCACCTCGCCGGCCGGACCTTGCCCACCGCCTCTCTGGATATACGCGTTTTGCCCGATATAAAGGTTCTCAAACACCGGATTGGCCGTGCTCGACTCGGGACTCGGCGCAGACCCGCGCGCGCCTACTCTTGCGTCGGGGACATTGGGCGGATCGGGACGGCCATAACTCCGGATCAGAATAAACATCTCATCCTGCTCTGGACTTTGCCAGGCATAGAGCCTGCGCCGCTCCGTGATACCACCCGCATACCCCACTTCGAGGGGGATTAACAGATCGGCAGTCAGATCTGGGATCACCTGATCGAGGCGATCGGGAAAAATTGTCCACAGCGTCTGCGACAAATTCACGCCATCCTGCGTAACAGTTGGCGGCTGGTTGCGATAAATTTTTGGCGTAAGACCATCGCCGAGTTCAAAATGCGTGCGCGTAAAATCTCGCGCGTCTTCCTTATAGTCATTTACAAATTTTGTAAATGGCTTGCCCAACAACTCGGGCTGGTCGCCCTGAAATGGTTCAAAATAGGAAGGAACATTAAAATCTTCTATGGCAAACTGCCACCACCCGTCCATCACCTGCGCATTTACAGTACGGACATCGGGATTGGTGACGCCCGTCGCTCGTCCACCCGGGGAATTCATGACGACAAAATAGTCGATACTGGGCCAGGACCCCCACATCCTTCCGATCCATTGTGCACTGGCATCGCTCAATGGCATGAGCAAAGCAGCGAACACCAGAAGTGTTGTAAATCGTCTTTGTATCACATTTCTCTCCTATACATTAAGACGTAAACGTGAAAAAATTAAAGATGCCCTCCCAACCCC
>VXRD01000012.1 GCA_009838845.1 Gemmatimonadota bacterium
ACCATAAAGACCGAAAAATTGTAATTTAATATAGAACAACTATTTATTCTCAGCTTGAGATTTATATGATTTTGAAAAATTTGCCATATTGTCTGAATTATTGCCATATTGTCAATACAAGACACAATAAATAAGGAGCGCCCTGGCATCCTGCGCCCCTTTTCATTTTACGCCCTGTCCCGGGTCTATGCGGCATTTTGAACCGCCGCGACAACAGCCTCGGCGGCTTCCTTGAGCTTTCGGGCAACGGTAAATTCCAGACCCGAATTTTCGAGAATTTGCGCACCTTCCTCGGCATTCGTCCCCTGCAGTCGCACCACGAGCGGCACATTGATCTCGATATCTTCAAGCGCGGCAACAACGCCTTCTGCCACGCGGTCACAACGCACAATACCGCCAAAAATATTGATCAGCACAGCTTTGACCGATTCGTCGGACGTGAGAATACGCATCGCATTCTTGACGCGCTCGACATTGGTTCCCCCGCCAACATCGAGAAAATTTGCCGGTGACGACCCCGCGTATTTGACAATATCCATTGTAGCCATTGCCAGACCTGCGCCATTGACCATACAGCCGACTTCCCCGTCGAGTTTGATATAATTGAGATCGTATTTTGAGGCTTCGACCTCGAGCGGATCTTCCTCGTCAACATCGCGCAATTCATAGATATCAGAATGGCGATACATCGCACTATCATCAAAGTTCATCTTGGCATCCAGAGCCAGAACCTCACCACTTTTGGACACAACGAGAGGATTGATTTCTGCGAGCGAACAATCGGTCTCTATATATGCTTTGTAAAGAGCGGTAATAAATGCGACCCCCTGCTTGAGTTGATCGCCTTCAAGCCCCAGACCGAGTGCGAGATGCCGTGCCTGAAAAGGCTGGAGACCAACACCGGGATGAACGACCTCTTTGAGGATTTTTTCCGGCGTCGTCGCAGCCACCTCTTCAATATCCATCCCACCCTCACTGGAAGCCATAACGACCAGACGCGACTGCGCGCGGTCCAGCACAATACCCAGGTACAATTCCCGGTCAATATCCGTCGCATTTTCCACCCAAACGGATTTGACTTTTTGCCCTTCAGTACCCGTCTGCGGGGTAACGAGTTGCATGCCAATAATTTCGGATGCCACTTCTCTGGCTTCGGCAGGATTGGATGCGAGTTTAATACCGCCCCCTTTCCCGCGACCACCTGCGTGGATCTGCGCCTTGACGACCACTGCCCCACCGAGGTCTTTGGCAATCGCTTCGGCCTCTTCGGGCGTACGAGCAACGGCACCATTTGGCACGGGCACACCAAAGGCCCTGAGAACTTCTTTAGCCTGATATTCGTGAATTTTCATCTCTGTTCCTTGTGTTTGTGTTATCCAATGCCAACTCAAACAGCGTATTTTTCCAACACACCTCGATCAATCTCAATGCCCAATCCCGGCGCATCGGGCACGGGCACTTCGCCATCCACCGCCTGGATCGGATTCACAGCCAACTCCGTTCGCAATCCATTCTCAGTCATATCGTATTCAAACAGAGATGGAATTGGGTTCAACGCATCCGGCGCATCGGGAATAGTAGCCTGCCAGTGGACAGTCGCCGCCAGTCGAATATGACTGCCCCACATATGCGGCAAAACCCGCACATAATTTGCACTCGCCATCGCCGCAATAATGCGACATTCGCTAAACCCACCTGCAATGCTGATATCGGGCTGCACGATATCAAGTGCCCGCTGCTGGATCAACTCGCGGAATGCCCAACGTCCACCCAGCCCTTCCGCGCCCGCAATGCGTATAGGCAACGCGCCTTTCACCTGCAAATACCCGCGCACATCATCCGTTGGTATCGGTTCCTCATACCAGAACAAATCATTGTGTGCGATCTTGTGCCCCACATCGATGGCAGTACCCACATCATACCCACAATTGGCATCCACGGCAAACAACACATCGGGACCTATCGCCTGCCGAATTGCCCCTGCGTTTTTCGTATCGTAAGCCTCGCCAAATCCGATCTTCATTTTCATCGCAGAAAAACCCATATCGACATACCCTTTTGCCTCATCGACGAGTGCCTGTGTCACATCGGGGCGGTCTATGCGAAATAACCCGGTGGCATACGCGGGAATTTTGTCTCTCACCTTTCCCCCCAATAGTTGATACACCGGCATCTCGAGCGCCTTGCCCATCAAATCCCACAGCGCAATATCTATCCCACTGATCGCCTGCGGACTTACCCCATCATCGGACAACGCCTGATAGATCGCGCCACAATCAAACGGACTGCGCCCCACAATATGTGTATCAATCGCAGATCGATGGACTTCGCCTGTCCCCTCACCCCACCCAATCAGGCCATTATCTGTGGCGATCTCCACAACTTGCGCCTGTCGGCTCGTGGACCATCCCCTCGAAATCGCGAACTTCTCTCGCAAGGGATATCGCAAATGATATGTTTTTACCTCGGTGATTTTCATCTGATCACTCCTAATCCACAAACAAATCATCCAGTGTCACGGGTGTAATCGTGCCGAGAGTGCTCAGACTATTGAGATCAAATTTGGTCGTGTCGCCCATAATAGAAATGAGTTTGGGACGTCTGGCAATATGCTGCTTGTGAAAATCGAGCACACTCGGCATCTCGGCCTGGAGAATGTGACCGAACCGCTCTTTTCTCGGATCGGGCGTCTGGTTGCGGCGTTCCCAAATACGCAACACGCCGGGCAACTCGCGGTATTTGATCTTGGCGACGCGATAGCGATTGACCACAGAATTTTTGGCTTCTGAAAAACGCTCGGGAGATTCGGGCAAATCGTCAATCAACTCGACCAGTGCAGCAACAGCCTCCGGGGTTTTGTCTACCTGGCAACCAATATATCCCCACATGACATTCTGATCATTGCTGCGATCACCGAGGTCATACCGCGCAAATGTAGAATACGCCAGTGCGCGGGCTTCGCGCAATTCCTGAAAAACAATACCCGACATACCCCCGGCAAAATAATCATTGTAGAGATCAATAGCCGGACGAAGTGCAGCATCGAACACTACGCCTCCAGACTCGACAAAGACCTGAGACTGCGCTGTTTCTTTGTGAAAGAATCGGATTTCGGTTTTGTCTGGCGCGTGAACTATGAGACGTTCATAAGCAGGAGGCGTTCTTAAGTCACCACTGTTGGGAAAATGCTCTTTGATAGTCGCAAGAACCTCGTCCAGCGGCCTGGAACCACCGTAAATCAAAGCATGTTCATAGGTCGGCAGGCTGGATATTAAACCGTGTAATTCTGAAACCGTGAGATTTTGCAATGCCTCAGAAGAAATGCGGCGCTTGTACGACGAATTATCGCCATAACGACTGTACAAACGCAGGGCATTGCGCAGAGAACGGGGATCCTTTTTTTGATCTTCGCGTTGCGCGAGGGTAATTTTGACGAGTTCATCGAGCGTGGCCTGATCCGCAGTCGGATTCTGAATATATTTCATCATCAGCGAAAGAGATGCCTCAAAATTTTCATCTAAGCCGGAAATCCTGATATTGGTCTCATTATCTGACACGCCAATATTGAAATCCGTACCCAGTTTGTACCATTCTCTCTTCAGCGCATCGGGAGCCAGGTCGCCAGCACCGGATTTGTCCAGGAGCGATCTGGCTGTGCTGAGTCGATTATCCTGATACGTCCCCATATCCACGCTCAGTGTAAAAGTGAAGAGATCGTTAACCGGGTTTTTCACATAATAGAGTTTTACACCGTCCCGCACTTGTGCAATGGTATAGTCTTTATCGGTGACAAAAACGGGAGCAAGTTCATCGGCAGGCATAGTCAATACATCTTTTGCAAATTCGGATTGACGGGTCGGATCAATATCAATCTTGTCGATTTTGGGCTTCTCGATCTTGGGCAATTCGTGTTGTTCGTCAATGCGATACCCCGCAACATAGCCTTCACCAAAATAATGATTAGCTACGCGAATAACATCTTCTCGGGTGATTTTTTCCATACGAGCAATTTCAGCAACCTCTTGATCCCATTCGGCAAATCCCAGAAATGCACTGGTCATTTGTCTGACCCGACTGCGATTGGATTCCAAACCCCGTTTTTGGTTCTTTTTGAAATCCGTGACAATTGCAGACAGCAGGCTTTCGTCAAATTCCCCGCGTTTGATCATAGCAATTTGATCCAACAGAAGTTGCTCAACATCTGCAAGTGTTTGATCTCTTTTTGGAATACCCCACAGATATTGCGTGCCGTAATCATTGAGTAAATAGGGATAGCTTCCCGCGCGTCGTACTTTCTGCTGCTGCACGAGATTGAGATTGATAAGCCCCGCAGTGCGATTGTCCAGGATCATATCAATCAGCTTTAGAGCTTCGGCGTCTTTGTGGCTGCGGTGGTTTGTGCGAAAGGCCAGAAGTACGTATTCTTCGCCCTGAAATTTAACCGTGACGCGCTCAGCACCTTTAATCGCCGGTTCTTCCCATGTTTGGAGCGCGGGAATATCTTTGGCTTTCCATGCCGAGAAATGTTCGTCAATCAGTTTAATCGTCGCGTCGATGTCAATATCTCCAGAAATACAAATCGCCATATTGTTAGGCACGTAATACGTGTCGTAAAACTGGTACATATTTTTGAGCGAGGGGTTTTTGAGATGCTCAACCTCGCCGATCGTGGTTTGCTGGCCGTAGGGATGCTTTTTGTATAGATGTTTATTCACAGCCTCGCTGATGAGCCAGCCTTTGTTGTCCAATGTGCGGTTCTTTTCTTCATATACCACTTCGAGTTCGGGTTGGAACAAACGAAACACGGGATTTTGAAACCGTTCGGACTCAATTCTTGCCCAGTGTTTGAGATAATTGCTGGGCAACCCCACTTTGTACACGGTTTCTTCGTGCCAGGTGTGCGCATTCAAGCCACTCTCGCCCATAGCTTTGTAGAGTTTGTCCAGCTCATTGGGTATAGCGTATTGTGCGGCCTGTTGAGATGCTTTGTTGATCTTTGCATAAATGGCCTTGCGTTTTTCGGGATCGGTTTCGCGGAAGTGATCTTCATAGAGCGCAATAATGCGGTCAATGTGCATTTTTTCTTTTTTATAATCCAATGTCCCGATATTTTGCGTACCCTTAAAAAGCATATGTTCCAGATAATGCGCCAGACCCGTAGATTCGGCGGGATCGTGTTTGCTTCCCGCCCGCACGGGGATTTCGGCATAAAACCGCGGTTCCTCGTGGTTTTCAGTGAGATAAACCGTAAGGCCATTGTCGAGTTTGTAAATATGTACATTCATCGGATCGTCGGGATTGGGCGCATTAACGCGCGTAAACCCGGCGAATACAGGCGAGGCGATCAGTGTAAGGGTGAAAAGTGTAAGGGCGAATAATTTCCGCATAATGCACTCCTTTGAAAGTGAACCGTGTTGTGAATTTTGCAGGTCTGTCTATTTTGGGATGCTGTGAACAGGATAGAAGTTTCAAATATACAATTTCCCCGCGTAATGTTCAATCATTTACGCAGTCTTCCATGCGAATTTGATCGAGGCGTCGGGCGACATCCTGGGGTTGGATTCGGGTTTTAAAAAAGAAAACATGCCCGGGCACATCCTCGAAATCTTCTTCCTGGACATTGAGATCGCGGGATACGGCGACGACGAGGTCTTTGCGATTGGCGCGGCGGAGCTTGTCGAGTTTACGCCTCAGATAATCGGGATGCCAGAAACCGACGATCTCGAGCAACGCCGTGCGGCCATCGGGATGGCGGAATGCAAAATCGGGAATGAAAACCGTATTCTTGAGATTCACAATTTCTGTTTCGCGTTCGAGCTCCCAGTCGGTTTTGGCTTTTTCAAAGCGCGTAGCAAAGGTCTCTTCGAGAAGAGAATCGTACATGGTCTGATCTTTGTAGTGCGAAAGCAAATTGTGGTTGTCGTCCAGGACAAAATCGCCTTCGCGGCCATCTTTGAGTTTGACCGTCGCTTCCATTTTCCAGCGGGTACACAAGAGCAACGCAGGCAAAAAAACAGCCATCTGAATACCGTATTTTTGCGAGAGACGAAACAGGCTTACAGGACCGTCGAGGACGATTTCGTATCCCGCATCTCTGTCGCCGCGGATATCGTGAATCAGGCGATAAAATTTGATAAACTTGAAGAGCTGTTTGTAGCGCACGGGCAAGTTGCGATGCACTGAAAGTCGCATGCGCGTGCAGCGATAGAACATAGCCTGCGCGAGTGCAACATTGTAGCGATTGAGCAGCCACGCGGGATCGGGCGCGTCAAAGCGATCGAGATAGTGATTGATGGGAAGGTCTGCGTAGAGGCTATGCGCGATATTTTCCGATGAGGTCTGATATTTGAGTGCGACCTGGTCGAGAATGTGTTCGCGCGTGACGGGATAGAGAAGATCGGGTTCGCGGACAACGGGGTGATTCTCTCGGCTGAGGCCAAAAACCTGTGTGCGAATTTCTTCGGGTTCAACAATACTGTCAATGCGAAACTCACAGCGATCGTCTTCGAGCAATTTCGTCAGACCGCGTTGAACGCGATAATCCGTTGCCTCGGCTGCACGCATGTCCAGAGCACTGTGTAATTCACCGCGCGACTTGCCCTGATGATCCGTGAAAATATCGATAATTTCCTCTGCCAACGCGATGATATTGGGTGCTGCTGCATCCACATAGCGAGGCTCGATATAAGGCCCGCGACGGCGCACGAGTAAAAGGTCGGAAGTGAGCATAAAGCGGTAAGACTTGAAACGCCTGTTACAGGACAGGCTCAAGTGCTTCTTCTACAGATAGTGGAAAAATTTCTGTTACATCGCCTTCAAGGCGCAATGCGAGATGTGCATAATTGTCGTGATCAGTTTTGCCCTTATTGATAATCACATAGGGCGCACCGCGCTCTGCTGCCATCAATGGAAAGCTCGCGGCGGGATAGACGGATAGAGTAGAACCCAGAGATATCGCCAGGTCGGCATTGGCTGCTGCTTTTGCTGCTTGGTGCAAGTCCGCTTCAATGAGCAGTTGACCAAAGCTGATGGTCGCAGATTTGAGATAACCTCCGCATTCGCACATGGGAGGTTTTTTAGTGCGGCGAAAGGCAGCGTAGTGGCGTTCGGGATCGCTGCGTTTGCCACAGGTCTGGCATTCGACTTCCGCATTGGTACCGTGCAATTCGATCAAGCACTCAGGTGAGGTGCCAGCCCGGGTATGCAGGCCATCAATATTTTGCGTGATGACGCATTCGATTTTATCTGCTCGCTCGAGCTTCACAACAGCCTTGTGAACGGCATTGGGACGGGCGTTTTCAAAGGCAGCCCAGCCTTCGAGTTTTTGATCCCACGCTTCAATACGCGCCTCTTCAGAGGTCATAAAATCCCCATAATAAACCGGGCGCCGGGTTTTCCACACGCCATCGGGACCGCGAAAGTCGGGTATGCCACTGGCGGTGGAAACACCTGCCCCCGTGAAGATAAGGATGCGCTCGGCATTTTGGATGTATTCGACGAGTTCTAAATTGGGCGTCACGATTGTGTCTTCAGATTGAGAACAACAGAGGTCGAACCCCAGTTGTGATCGGTGAGATAATATGCGATGACATCGGGGCGGCGTTTCAGGATCGCGTGTACGGTTTCCCGTAGCGCACCCGTGCCTTTGCCGTGAATAATACGCACATCGGAAATACCGCGCTGTTTGCATTCATCGAGATAATCGGGCACGAGAGCCTTGACATCGCGCGGATGAAAGAGATGGAGATCGAGTTCACCATCAATTGGAAGTTCGACAGGTTTGGGCATTATTATAGATTGTAGGCGTGCGCGTCGTCCAGATCGAGCAGGTCAAACCAGGTCGTGATATCAGTGCGACCAGGTGCTATGCGCTCGAGCGTTGTGTTGAAAATTTCCATCTGCTGTTCACCTTCAGGACCCTTCTGAGAGAGACCCGCGTTCAAACGCGAAATTTCATCCTGGGTGCGGTCAGTGTGTTCGAGCACCCAATCCCCGAGTTCGATATCGTTGACATTGTGATAGGCCGCATCCTGAAAATCTTCGGCGGATATATTGAGAAACTCAAGAATGACCTTATCAATGGGACAATCGTAGATATAATCGTTGAGCTTGCCCGCCTTTGCCGCGCGTGCTTTATCGCCCATACGCGATCCGCCGTAAATACCGGCAACATCGCTGTTATACGGCGAGCGCGGTGGATGTTGGGTCAAATCGGTATCCCGAAAACACCCCCAGTCGTCGAGTTCCATCGATTGGAGCATCGTTTTCACCTTATTGGGATCGGCATTGAATTTTTCAAGGCGATCTCTTAAGCGCTGGCGACTCGCATCATCAAAGGGTTCCCAGGTGAGAAGCTCGTTATTATACGCCTGAACCTCGTCTTCAGTTTTAGGGTAATTTTCGCGTAGCCAATCGCACAATTCCGCGTCGCTCATCCGCTGGGCTGCATCGGCAAAATCATCGTGCGAGACGCCGAGAAAATCGAGTACTATCTTGTCCAACCCCGAGTTCTCGCCATAGAGATGATCGCCAATCGTATTTGCCCGGTGCGCCCGCGCTTTATCGGTCAAACGAGCAAGCGAGACAATACCGAGCATTGAAGTATTAGTCGGCCGGCGAGGCGGTTGTTTCGTCAGATCCATAGTTTGCCTTTCTATTTCAATTTGTTTTGGGTTATATCAGCTAAAAGTTGCTGAATGTGTGGTTTGGCTTTAGGCGTATCATCTGTAATGGCTTTCCAAACAAGTCGAAAATTGACTCCAAAATAGGAGTGGACCAATCTATCGCGCATTCCCGACATCTCTCGCCAGGGAACCTGCGGCGAAATCGCTCTGACTTCGTCTGGAATCTGTTTAGAAGCTTCACCTATGATTTCGAGCTTTCTAATGACAGCGCTGGATGTTTTATCGTCACCCTCGAATGTTTCAAAAGTCATTCCTGTGATGAAAGATTCAATACTATCCATCGCCGCCAATATGTCTTTTAGATAGAGCGTCAAGTCCCTCATAATACAATCATTTCTTTCAAAACAGTGTCTCGAATTTCCTCCCGAAGTGACTCTTTGGGGACAACATCTACCTTGCGGTGAAGTTTTGTTTCCAAAAAATCTCCGACTCTAATCAGATCAAATAAGCTGGCATCATCGTCAAAATCTATCAAGACATCTATATCACTGGTATTTTGCTGTTCATCTCTCGCAAAAGATCCAAATAAACCAATTTCTCGCACTTTGTGTTGGAGAAGATCGGGTTTCAATGCCTTTAGTGTGTTCACTATTTCGGTTTTGTTCATTGTCAGATCCATTTTATGATGTTGCCGCGGATTCAATTATCCTCACAACCAAAAAGTGTAGCAACAACGCCATTTTGTCAACCGCATTTCAAAATATCTCTCGTTCGGAATCGGGCCATCTTTGTTTTTTACTCAGGATAGCTTAATGGCGATGAGATGCGACTTTTGCAGGGGCAGGATACACGTCAGATAATCGGGCGCCTCGTCCAGACGGCTCTTGAAAGCGGACCAATCCGGATCCAGGTACCATTGCTCAACCGCAGACCAGCCATCGACAAAAATGAAAGCTCCTGGCACCAGACGGCTTTCCAGCATATCGAACATAGGCACGAAAGCGTGCAGACCAAAGTCGATAAAGACGAAATCCACGCAATCGGGAAGAGCCGCGATAAAAACATCACCGGTACTCGTGTGGCACTCTACCAGATGATCCAGACCCGCGGCTCTCAAATTGCCCTGAGCCGCCGCGGTTTTTTCGGGCATCTGATCCAGGGTGAAAACGCGGCCTCTCGTGTGCTGCGCTGCCGCGGCCAGATACAAAGTGGAATAGCCGTGCGAAGTGCCAAATTCGACCAGCGTCCTCGCCCGTTGGTGAACCGCGGTGAGACACAGATACTGTGCCACCTCTGGGCTGGCAGCCTTGAGGCGCAGCGGGTCGGTAGAACCAGCCCGGCGCTCCTCCTGGTCACGGCTGTGAAGGTGGGCAACAAGCACTCGTTGGGCTGGGGTAAAGAGATCTTCGATATGCACAGCGTCTCCTTTCAGAACATCTCTCGTTGCTTCCCATCGTACGCATCGTGTTGCCTGCGGCGGCGAGAAATGCGGTCTTCAACCGTATTGCGGGAGATCACTTCGTAGAGAATGGCGTGTTTGCCTTCGCGGCGGCGCAAAATGCGCCCCAATCGCTGGACGTGCTCGCGGATCGTACTCGTCCCCGAAAGCACAACCGCAACATTGGCCTCGGGAACATTGACCCCTTCGTTGAGCACGCGAGAAGTGACGAGCGCGAGAATATCACCCTGATTAAAAGCTTTGAGGATTTCCCTGCGCTCCTTTGTGCGAGTCTGATGCGTGATGGCGGGAATGAGAAATTGCTCTGAAATCGTATAAACAGTTTCGTTGTCGTTGGTGAAAATGAGCATGCGGTCGCGCGGGTGTTTTTTCAGCAAGTCTTCCAGCACGCGCAACTTAGCGGTTGTGCCCAGAGCGACTTTTCGATAGCGGCGGTAGGCGAGCATCGCCCTTCGGCCGTCGCTGGAGCGAGCCGAGAGGCGCACGAAATTTTGCCATCCAGAAGCACTGCCCAACCGCAAATTCTTGGATTCCAGAAAATCACTGAATTGCGAACGCGCGGCTTCGTATTCGGCGCGCTCTTCAGCCACCATATCGACTTCTATGCGCTCTGTATTGTACTCGGAGAGATAATCGCCAGACAGGTCGCGAATGCCCTTTTCATAAACGGTTGGCCCCACGAGATCGCGCAACATAAGATGGCGGCCATCGGGACGTTCGAGCGTGGCTGTAAGCCCCAGGCGATAGGGGGCAATAGAAAGTTCTGCACCGTGAGAATAGGATTCGCCGGGCAAGTGATGAACTTCGTCAAAAACGAGAAACCCAAAGCGATTGCCGTAGCGGTCCATGTGCATATACGCACTGTCATAAGTCGTTACAGTGAGATCTTCAAGCTCGTGATACCCCCCACCCAGGATGCCGATATCGCGTGAAAAGGCATCTTTGAGCAAGTCATACCACTGATTCATAAGATCAATCGTAGGCGCGACAACAAGAGTACTGCGGCCAACTTCCGCAATACCCATCAGCGCCAGAAGCGACTTGCCCGATCCCGTAGGCAGAACAACCACGCCGCGATATTGATTTGATTGCCAGGCATCAAAGGCTTCAGCCTGATGCGGATGCGGGGTGTGTTCGCGATTAAAATTGAGTTTGAGGCGGTTGTAGCGCGGGACCACATTTTTTATCCCAACATCCTGAGCCTGTAATGCTTCAAGAATATTGCGATACCGATGCGCCTGAGCGCGCCAACGCCCCACGCGGCTATCCCATACAAATGGAGATGGCGGTTCATAGTCCGCTGGCGGATCCAGCAGAACGAGCGTGCCATCGTCGAACGCGAGGCGCATGTCGGGAGATGGAGATGGCAATATGAATTACCTCGAAGGATGGAGTAGATGCCTCACACAAAGAGACAAAGAGGGCTGGTTGGAGGTGGGAACCAATTCCCAGTCCCTCATCTTTAACTACGGTCTCGCCAACCGAATGGCGTGATCAGCGGCGGTGAGATAGGGAAACGATTCATCGAGAAAGGCTTCGAGCAGAGTGTCTGCATTCAGGTCTGATGTATCGATCTGAAATTTTTGTTTAAAAAATGACTTGCGAAATTCTTCGTGAAATGCCTCCTGGACCTCTTCGATATCCGATTCGGGTACAATGGGATAATCGTGTGGATCGTCTTTCATGCGCTGTTTGATGACCTCGGGACTGGCTGTGAGATGCACCAGAATAATATCTTTGGGCATATCTTTTTCCCATGCCTGGGGATTTTCGACCGGACGCGCAAGATCGGGATAGTAATAGCGTTGACCGTACACCATTTCCTCAATGTGAAAACCCGTGAGCAAGACGTGCTGGTAATTGTGTACCAGACGCACGTGATAAGCGATCTGAAAACGCTGAAAACGCTCTTTGATGGGCGATGGCACTTCGTTCATAGCCTTTTGATCTGCGGGATTTGTAAGGGTTTGCTGGTCGGGAACGGAAAAGTGATCGTCCATGTGATGGCGAATACCGCGCTCCATGCCCCATTTTTGTATGGCTTGAACCAGTGTGGTTTTACCCGTGTATTCCGTGCCAATTGCGATGACGCGCATGTGAAGCTCCTTGTTGAAAAGTCGGTTTAGATAGACTATATTTAGTTTCAGAACAGCCCATATTATCAATTTACAAAATTTAAAGCAAAACAAAAAACGACGCGGACTTATCGAATCTATCGTAAAAGGCACATCATGGGACGCACGAGCGATGCAAAAGAGCGGCTGATACAGGCTGCTATGGACTTGTTCTTAACGCGCAGTTATACCGACGTGGGTGTACAGGAATTGTGCAAAGCTGCCGCAGTAAAAAAGGGGAGTTTTTACCATTTTTTCGAGACCAAACAAGACCTGGTACTCGCTTCATTAGATCGATGGTGGGAGATCACACGAGAGACCGCCTGGGATCGGGCTTTTTCATCAAAACGACCACCGCTGGAGCGGATTTCGCGTTTTTTTGAACTGGTTTACGAGCAAAATTGCCAATTTTACGAGCGGCACAAACAACTTTGCGGATGTCCGTTTGGCAACCTCGCCGTAGAGATGAGCGCGCACGAGCCGCTGATCCGCCATAAAATTGATCGCATCTTTGAGGATGTAATCGGTCGATTACAAAGAACACTCGACGAGGCGGTAGAAGCCAGTGATCTATCCCCCATGGACACGCGGGAAACAGCTCTGGCATTGTGGGCGTATTACGAAGGCATTTTGATACTGGCCAAAGCGCGGCAAGATCTGGATCTATTAAAACGGCTGGGACAGCGCGCCGTGCGATTTTTGCAAGTATCGCGGCGACACGTGGCGTGAGGATATTATGACCATCTCGAAACAATATCAAAAAGATGGTTTTTGCACTATTTCTGACCCGGTTTTTCCAACCGATGTCGTCGATGCAGCAATTGAAGGCATGGATGCTGTACGCGCAGGGAAGTACGATACCGGACATCCGCCGGAAAACTCCCGATGGAACCCCGGCGACGATCCCAAAGCACTTTGCAAAATTGAAATGCCACAATTTGCCAGTCACGCCATCATGGACCTGGTCTCGCATCCCGCCCTCGGCAAACTCGCCGCTGAAGTCACAGGAGCAAAAATGGTGCAAGTCTGGTGGGTGCAACTGCTCTACAAACCCGTGGGCGAACCCACGGATCAACGCGTCACCAACATCGGTTGGCATCAGGACCGCTACTACTGGCGAATATGGGAAGACGGCAGCGAACTCTTCACTGCGTGGGTCGCCCTCAGCCACATCACACCCGATGCAGGACCAATGCGCTTTGTCCCCGGATCACACCGTTGGGGTCTCTTGGACATCGACTTCGGCTTTCAACAACAGGACCTCGACACATTGCGCAACGGCATATCAATACCCGAACAGGCCATCTGGCGAGAAGTCCCCATGCTCCTGCCCCCCGGCGCATTGAGCCTGCACGACTGCTTCACACTCCACGGCAGTGGGCCCAACCGGTCCAATGGACCCCGTCGCAGCTTTGCCATTCACATGCGCACCGAAAAATCGCGTCCCGTCAACGATGAGCGACAGGGCCTCTCCCGACACATTGACGACCCATCCAAATGCCCGGTTATTTATGAATCGTAAGGAGTATCCATGAGCAACCTCTATCTCGGGCTTGACGCCAGCACGCAGAGCTTGAGTGCTATTATCATAGACATCGACACCCGCAAAATCGTGTACGATGTTTCACTGAACTACGACGAAACGCTACCGCATTATGGCACTCAAAATGGCGTCCTCGATCATCCCGATCCCAAAATTGTTCACTCGCCACCTCTCATGTGGGCCGAAGCCCTCGATGTGCTTTTTGACAAAATGAAAACCGAGGGCATAACCCTCGGCAATATCCGGGCCATCTCTGGCTCGGGACAACAACACGGCTCTGTTTATCTCAAAAATGCGGATATCTTGTCCAATCTCGACCCATCAAAATCCCTCGTAGAAAACCTCAGCGGTATATTCTCTCGCGACACATCTCCCATCTGGATGGATTCCTCTACCCGCGCCGAATGCGATGAAATTTGCGACGCCCTCGGCGGTCTTCAAGCCACAGCCAGCGCCACGGGATCCACCACCTTTGAGCGCTTCACGGGACCACAGATCCGCAAATTCTACAAAACACAACCCGATGCCTATAACAACACCGCACACATCATGCTCGTCAGTTCCTTCATGGCCTCTCTGATCGCGGGCAAAGTAACCCCCATCGATCACGGCGATGGCGCGGGCATGAATTTGATGGACATTCAGACCCGGGCCTGGCATGCGGCTGCGCTCGACGACACAGCACCCGATCTATCCCATCGTCTGCCTCCACTTGCAGAATCCCGCGCAATTATCGGCACAGTGAACCCCTACTTTGTCGATAAATACGGCGTCAATCCCAATGCACAGGCGCTCGTCTGGTCGGGCGACAATCCCAACAGCGTCATCGGCCTCGGTCTCATCCGAGAGGGCCTTGTCGCCATCTCACTCGGCACCAGCGACACCTATTTTGGCACAATGAAAAATTGCCAGACCGATCCGCGCGGCGAAGGTCACGTCTTTGTCTCACCCACTGGCGACTACATGACCCTTATATGTTTCAAAAACGGCTCCCTCGCCCGCGAAGCTGTACGCCAATCTCATGGTCTGGACTGGGACGGTTTTTCCCATGCACTCCAATCCACCCCCCCGGGCAATAATGGCAAAATCATGCTACCCTATTTTGAATCCGAAATCGTACCCAATGTCCTCAATCCCGGCGTACACCGATTTGACCTCGACGAACAGGACGCCGCTGGCAATTGCCGCGCGGTTGTCGAGGCACAAATGATGTCCATGCGCATTCACTCAGAGTGGATGGGCGTGCGCCCTTCAGCCATCTACGTCACTGGCGGGGCATCGGTCAATCCCGAAATCCTCCAGATCATGGCCGACGTGCAAAACTGCCCCGTTCACCAATTTGAAGTCACCAACAGCGCAGCCCTCGGCGCAGCCCTCCGCGCAGCGCATGCGCACCTCAATACCACCTGGGAAGACATCAGCGAGGGCATCGCCGAACCCATATCCGGCTCCGCCGTTAAGCCCACCAACACCGCAGTGTATGACGAACTGGTTAAAAAATACGCCGAATGCGAGCAAATCGCGCTCGGCATATAATCCTCAATACGCCTCAGTTTTCAAGGTCCCCGCGTTCTTTTCATCGACAAAAGCGCGATAGGTATGTGGTCGTCGCTGCATCCAGTTGATCCCGCGAAAGCACCCGCGACTTTTTGGACTAAATCCATCCACGAGATTCACCTCTGCGGTCACAAACCGCTCACGCCCATCATTCCAGGCCAGCACATGCCCGGTGCGGTCAATAATACAACTGCCCTCCGCGCGATTTACAGCCACCACCATACACAACTGATTGTCCAGCGCCCGAGTCTGCATAATCCCGCGAAAGCGTTCGGGATCCCACGTATGATCTTCTGGATGCCACGCGCGGTGATCGCCCATAATTGGCAACAACAAAAAGTCCGCGCCGTTTAACCCGATCATCCGCGACGATTCAGCCGCCGAAGAATCCATACAAATATTGCACCCAATCCGTCCGATCTCTGTATCAAATACAGGAAAATCATCACCCGGTAAAATACCCGAATCCATCTCGCCACCCACCGCCAGATGCACCTTGCGATATTTGCCATCCACGCCGCCATCGGGTGCGTACAACACGGCTGTATTGTGAACGGCATCGCCATCCCGTTCAAGCACACCCAACAGCACATATACGCCATAATCGCGCGCAACATCCGCAAACGGCTCCGCCTCGGGTCCCGGCACGGGCACTGCCAGTTCCAACGGACTCCCTTTAATCCCGTATTGCAATGCGATCTCGGGCAACACAATCAAATCGGGTTTTTCTTTTTCACATATCTCTCGGCACAAAGGCAAATAAAGATCGACATTGTCCTGAATCGACTCAAACCGCCGGTCGCGATCTTCTCGCCGTCCCGTCGCGACACAAATTTTTACGGGTTTGTATGATTCTCCCACGTCTGTCGCGATCACTCTGGGCAATTGCCATTCGGATGATCCCACAACCGACCAGCGAAACGTATAGCGCACAGTCAAGTGTTCGGCATCTTCCGGAGCAGTGAGACGCCGCGAAAATTGCACGGTATCGCCGTTCCACTCGGGAAGGAGATAATCCCAGGACAAAACTTCGCCGCGCCGCCCACTGTCCCGATCCAGGTGGCCCCAATACGCCTCACAGCGCAACACATCGCGTGCCGTATCCACATCTTGAAACTGCGACTGGGCAACAATCTCATATATTTTGCCGGCCTCAACATCCGAATACGCGATCTGCCATCCGCCAATACAGGTGCGCGTCCCGTTTGCAGCAATTGCCAGTGTATCCCCACTGCGCTCTGTCAACGGCGCGGCGGTCGGATGTGGCGCCCAGGGTTCAATAGACTCAAGCTGTAACTCTGACATAGTCTTCTCCCTTAATTTTCAGTTTGCACGATTTCCTTAATCTGCGAATAGGATGCTGTCGCAATTAGCTCCTGTGTCTCGGGCAACAATCGCTCGACAATTTCATCGGGAAATTCATTGAGCGGCATCACAAACTGCGGCATGTACCGCAGTGTCAAAAATCTTCGGTCTCGATCCCTCGGCTTCCAACTCAGCGCACCGTGTGTCACCATCTCTGAAATCATCACCACATCGCCCGCTTTGGGAAGCACGTTTAATACCCCTGGCGGAACATCATAGGAAACATAATCCGGATTATACCCACCTTCGGGCGTCCGGCTGCCCGGATAAAAAAACCCCTCTGGCCGATCAAACGCGCTCTTGTGTGAACCCGGCAAAATAATCAAACCACCATCGCCTTCATACACATCTGTCAAATAAAAAAACACCACCAGATGATCGCACAGGCATTTTCCGTCCCGAGCCAGATAGTACGGTGCTTCAGGTCCTTTGCTGGGACTCTCCCGCGCCGAATGCAGGGGATGAAATTCGTGCGTGTGATTATTCACCATCAAATTGCCACTCGTCAAACGCGGGCGATCATTCATCAGCGCTTTCACAATCGGCCACACTTTGGGATGTTGCGTCAAAGCCTCCAGTACGCGGTCAAACGCAAAACCGTAAAGGTGCCAGATAAAATGATTTCGCAAGCGATTTACGTGAAAACCTGGCGGCAAATCCTCATCCGACACTTGCATATACCGATCAGCCGCTGCTTGCGCTTGTGCCAACGCATCTCCTGTCACCACGCCCTCTAAGTGCAAATATCCCGTCAAATCGAAGAAATACTTTTGCTCTGGCGTCATATCGAGCCTCCATTACTGTAACTTCAAACTATTGTTCAACCCAGTGACGGTACAAAGGCTTCACATCTTCCGGCAACCCGTCGTACACCTCCTTTTGCAATGGTATAGATTCGTAATTCTTGCCACCTGTCTCCACCACCATCATCTCGTGCTCGGGTTTGCCAATATGCGACGGATTCAAATTCAACCACCACGGGGCATAGCGCACAATCAAAGCCACGCGCGGTTGGTCACTCTGATTTGATGCCACTGCATGCCACAATCGACTATCGTAAATCAGCACACTGCCCGCTGCGCCCTTCACCTGCATCTCGGAGGGATACGGCGCATCCTGATCCACATCGTCCATCCCACCTGCCGCCGGGTTATCGAGCCATCGATGACTGCCCGGCACGAGAAATGTCCCGCCATTTTCCTCATTAAACGCCGTCAACATCCAGATAGACGACAAATGCAATAATGCATCGGGATACGGCGCGGGAACATGCGACGCATTGGTCGCATTATACGGCCAATCCGCGTGCCAGTACCCCCTTTCATTGCCCGGATAATTGATCACACAATCCGTGCAAGAAACGCGCGCATAAGGTCCAAACAGCGCATCCACCACATCCATCATCTTTCGACTTGCCAGATAAGGTGCGAAAATCTGCGTCTCATTAATCACCTGCCGCAAACTCGCCACACCCTCTGCGCCA
Organism: Gemmatimonadota bacterium; assembly: GCA_009838845.1. NCBI lineage: Bacteria > Pseudomonadati > Gemmatimonadota > Gemmatimonadota bacterium. The sequence continues at coordinate 18,146 of VXRD01000012.1, forward strand.
ACGCGATGTCCCTTCGCCCGGGTTGCTGCCAGTGCCGCCTCTGACTCTGCGTGTTTTTGCGCCTGTGCTGCCACTATGGCTTGCCGCACGGTATCCACCTCATCTTCGGGAATCACATTTTCAACCACGTAAAACCCATCGCGCTTGAGTTTTTCGAGAATACGAGAAACCGACATCATTTACACCCTCCAGAATGTTATTCCGCAATCCTGTTGCAAAAAAGATACACATGTCGTATTGTTTCACACAACGCATATCGGGTTTCAGACATTAGATATACGCACAACTTCTTATTTTTCCAAATTTTATTTCTATACCGAAAAGTTTCACGACACGGGCACGGTTTTTGCATACTTGTATCTAAAAACCACACGAGTGCTACCATCATGTACAAATACCTCATCCTGCTCTGTCTGTTTGCCACCCCTGCCCTGGGACAAATTGGGCACGAAATAGAAAAGATTGAAGTGCGCGGCAATGAAAAAACCCGTGCTGAAATCATTCGGCAGGTCTTACCCATAAAAGTGGGGGATAACCTGCGCGAAGGGGATATCGACCGCTGCCGCGTGGTTCTCGAGCGATTGCTGCTTTTCCGAACTGCATTTGTCAATGTCAAGCCCGGTGCAGAAAAAGACAAAGCCATTCTCGTGGTCTATGTACAGGAAAAGCGCTTTGGCGACCTGGGCATGAGCCTTGAATATTCCGAACTCGATGGTTTTGGCGCGTCCGCAAATGCGCATTATGCCAATCTGCGTGGCGAAGGAAAATTAGTCGGCGTAGAATACGGTTTGGGAGAACGCTTCAAATACTGGGGGTTTCACTATAGCGATCCGCTCTTTCTCAAAACCAATCAGGCATTTCACATTCAAGTAACGGGGTCTTCTGCAGACCGCGACATCTTTCGCGATCGAAACCCCGATATCAGAGGGCGCTACGATCTCGAACGCATCGGATTTGCCATGGGTTTTGGTCAACCCTCTCCCCTGCGCGCCTACCATTTCGTCTTAAAATACGCTTTTGAAGCCATACAAATCGGCGACTTTCAACACCCTTCCATCCCCACGGGCGGTGGGATCTTCGCCAATGAAATTAAAGCTGCCGTAGGGCGGGAAGCTCTCTCCACACTTTCTTTTAACCTGTTCAAACAACCCGTGAGCGCAATCTGGAGACAAGGCACGGATTTTAACGCCCGACTCACACTATCTTCCAAACTTTTGGGATCAGTTGCAAATTATATCAAACTTCGCACGGAACTCTATCGGCACCAGCAACTTATCGCAGGACACATCCTCTCGCTCGGCGTCAAAACAGGGGGCATCTGGGGGAGTCCACCCTTTTACGAACGCTTTTATCTCGATGGAGATAATCAACTCAGAGGTATAGAACGCCGCGTTATTGGGCCAGAAGGCGGCACCTTGTTTTTTGCGGCTGAAGCCCTCTATGCCATCGATCTCAAAACCCTGGGGCGGGTATATGCCTTTGCCGAAAGTGGCGGTGTACATCGCTCTGTAAATGGCAAAAATCGGCGAGATGCCGACTTCGCTTTTGGCGTGGGCATGCTGCTCTTTAACCGCGTAGATATCAGCTATGGAATCAGCACGGGAACACTCATCGTAAAATCACATCGCTTTGCCGGCGTCAAAATTGGTCTGTGAGGACGAGATGGCCCGGTTCTTCATCATCCAGACACTCACAGTTTGCACGCTTGCCAGCATGCAACCCGTACTTGCACAACACATACCGCAAGACAGTCTTTATATTTATGTACAAGCCGACACCCTGCGCCTCGATGCAACCATCGATTCTCTCTTTTCAAAACGAGCCATTGACGCCATTGAATCGGGCATGACGACATCTATCGCCGTGCAATTTCGCCTGCGGACAGGCCGCGGAGATAATCTGGGACAAAGCAGCCTGCTCAGGCGTTTGGAACACGACATCTGGGAAGGGCAATATCGCCTCATCCAGCAATCCGCACGACCAGACACGCAGATTACGTCTCATTTTGAAGACATTCGACGCGCGTGTTCTGACCTTCAGGGCGTCGCACTGGCTCAGCTTCCCTTTCCCGACGAGCCTATCACTTTGCAGGTGCGGATAGACGTAAACCCGATCTCGCCCGAGCAACGAGAACGCACGCGACAATGGCTCAAGATAATTGAAAAAGGCAGCTTTCTCGAATTCTTTTTCACCCTGGACAGATCCACATCTCCTGAATGGATTGACCTGTTCAGATTTCGCCCCAGCGCGCTCCCATATCTTCTTGACTGAATAACATTCTGCCTGGAGACACAACCATGAGATCTATTCCCTTGCGCTGGCGCATCATCGCCTCCCTGATTGGTCTGGCATTGGGCACCACGCTCATACTCGCGCTACTCGCACGACACTTTTTGGCGCTGAGCCTTCAGACCAACGTCAATCTCGAGATGGGCAGTGCGCTGACCAGTGCGCTTGCTCTGGCAAAAGAGAACTACGACGCCAAAAAACGACAACTTCAGGACATTGGACAGCTTTTGTCTGCACCGCCTCACCGCGATCTCAATGCCTTACACGCCGCGTTTGCAGATGCCGGTCTCGACAATCTGACCCTGCGTGTTTCGCCTCTCGAACAGATTGACACAGACCTTTCGCAAGGTCCCGCGGTCTCCAAAGTAGAAAACGACCAGCTTCAACTGGTACTCGCACTTCCCGATTCGCAACGCGCACTAACTGCCCTGCTGTCACTCGAGGCGCTCATCAGTGTCAAAAATGCCGTACATACGTACAAACATATTGAAATGGCGGAAGGCGATCTGCGCACTGCATTTCTACTCGCCTTTCTCGTCGCCGCAGCAGGCGTTGTCCTTCTGGCATCTGTGATTGGCGTTCGCATTGGCTTTGGGATCACGCGCCCGCTTAACGCACTGCTTAAAGGCACGCGAGAAATGGGACGCGACAACCTGCAATACCGCATCCCCAAAGGCAGAAATGACGAGATCGGCTTACTCATCGAATCCTTTAACCAGATGGCGCAAGACCTTGTAGAAAACAGACGCAAACGACTCGAAGCCGAGCAAATCGCAGCCTGGCGAGAAATTGCGCGACGCCTGGCTCACGAAATAAAAAATCCATTAACGCCCATTCAACTTGCCGTGCAGCAAATGCGCGACAAATATTCTGGCAATGATCCCGCGTATCAACAATTTGTAACCAACTGCACGGAAATCGTCACAGAAGAAGTCGAAAATCTCAGATCTCTGGTTCAAGAATTTGCCAACTTTGCCCGCATGCCATCTCTCTCGCTGTCTCCCAGCGACCTCAATGAGTGTGTACACAATGTCATTCGCCTCTACCCGGATGCCCATATTCACCTCGACCTGGAGGAAAATCCGCCCGCGCTCGAACTAGACACCGAGCAGATGCGCCGGGTGCTGATTAATCTTATAGAAAATAGTCTTGACGCCTCTGGTAAAAACGGCCAGATCGAGATACGCACGCGCACGTCTGACGACACGGCTACACTGTCCGTAATTGACAGCGGACCGGGCGTGCCCTTAAAAGACCGCGTGCGCATCTTCCAACCTTATGTTTCCACAAAAGAAAGCGGTATGGGCCTGGGCCTTGCCGTAGTACACAACATCATTGAAGATCACGGAGGACACATCTCGGTCAAAGATGCCTCTATGGGGGGCGCGCAATTCGACCTTCAACTCCCCATTCCCGACCGAGCCATAGCGCAACCGGAGGAACAGCGATGAACCAAAATATTCTCATTATTGACGACGAAAGAAATATCCGTCGAACCTTAGACATGATACTATCGGGTGAAGGCTATCAGGTCTTCACCTGTGCCTCGGCACAAGCGGGGCTTGACGTACTCAAAAAAGATCGCATTCACCTGGTCTTACTCGACATTGTTATGCCAGAAATCAATGGCCTTGACCTGTTGCCCAAACTTCTCGAAGTGCGCCCCAATCTGGCAGTCATCATGATTTCGGGACACGGTAATGTGCAAAACGCCGTTCTCGCCATCAAACGAGGAGCTTATGATTTCCTGGAAAAACCGCTCGATCGCGACAAAGTGCTCCTGGCGATTTCTCGCGCCCTTCAAACGCGGGAACTCGCCGCGGAAAATCGCCACCTCAAGCAACAAATTGAGGGACGCTACGAAATGGTGGGGCAAAGTCCTGCCCTGACTGAAATTCGCAACCAGATCGCGCGCGTTGCCCCCACCAATGGGCGCGTCCTCATCCTCGGAGAAAGCGGCACAGGCAAAGAACTCATTGCCCGCGCTGTTCACAAAATGAGTCACAGAGCGAAAAATTCTTTTATTAAAGTAAACTGTGCTGCCATTCCCGAAGAACTCATTGAAAGCGAATTGTTTGGAAGTGATCGAGGCGCATTTACCGGCGCGGTCAAAACGCGCGATGGCAAATTCCTCCAGGCCGATAGAGGGACATTATTTCTCGATGAAATCGGCGACATGAGTCTGTCGGTACAGGCCAAGGTTTTACGCGCGCTCGAGCAGGGTGAATTTGAACGGGTAGGCGGCGCCAAAACCTTTCGGGTAGATGTGCGCGTCATCGCTGCGACAAACAAAAACTTGCACGCCGAAGTCGAACAGGGCAAATTTCGAGAAGACCTCTACTTTCGTCTGAATGTGATACCATTGACAGCGCCGCCCTTGCGGGAGCGCCGCGAAGACATCCCCGCGCTGGCCGAACACTTCCTCAAAGCCTATGCCGAAGAAAATGGATTTTTACCCAAAGCACTATCGGCAGAAGCGCGGGATCTACTCTTGCAATACGACTGGCCCGGCAACATCCGCGAACTGAAAAATCTGGTTGAACGCCTTTCAATTATGGTTTCAGGAGACACCATATACCCCGAAGACCTGCCCACTTTAGATGGTATGTCCATTCCAAGACAACCCGGTTCTTTCCCGGATTTCGGCGCGGGAAAAACACTTCGTCAGGTACGCGAGGCCGTTGAGCGGCACTACATTGCCGAAGCACTGGAGCGACACAAAGGCAATGTCACACGCGCATCCAATGCACTGGGCATCGAACGCACCAACTTGCACAAAAAAATAAAACAATACGATCTTGAAAGATGAGAGCGCATTTACGCGAAATAAAAAAGCGCGGAATTCACTTCCGCGCTAAAAAAATTGCAAGATGATGAAAATATTACAACCCAGCGGCTTTTTTTAATACCTGAGCTTTACTCGTCTGTTCCCATGTAAATTCTCCGCGTCCAAAATGCCCATAAGCAGCTGTAGAACGATACACGGGCCTGGTCAACTCGAGTGCTGCAATAATGCCAGAAGGCGTCAGATCAAAGTGATCGTCAATCAGATCAACGATTTTTGATTCTTCAATTTTACCCGTGCCAAACGTATCTACAGCGACCGAAACGGGTTTTACCACCCCAATCGCGTAAGCCAGTTGCACTTCGCATCGAGATGCCAGACCTGCAGCAACGACATTTTTCGCGACCCAGCGCGCCGCATAATGCCCACTGCGATCCACCTTGCTCGGATCCTTGCCGGAAAACGCCCCACCGCCGTGACGCCCCATCCCACCGTACGTATCCACAATAATCTTTCGTCCGGTCAATCCACAATCGCCGTGTGGCCCACCCACCACAAATTTGCCGGTTGGGTTGACGTGATAAATCGTATCCCTATCCAAAAGATGCGTGGGCACCACCTCGCGGATCACTTTCTCCTTCACATCCCGCTTAATCTGCGCGTGCGATACGTCCTCATCATGCTGCGTCGAAACCACCACTGTGTGAACGCGAACCGGCTCGTCCCCATCGTATTCCACCGTTACCTGCGATTTGCTATCCGGACGCAAATACGAAAGCCCTTTGTCCTTGCGAATTTGCGCGAGTTCTGCCACCAATTGGTGAGACAGGGTAATCGGCAACGGCATCAGTTCAGGTGTTTCTCGACACGCATACCCAAACATCATCCCCTGATCACCTGCGCCACCCGTATCCACCCCCAGCGCAATATCGGACGATTGCTGGTCTAAGGCCACCAACACAGCACAACTTCTGTAATCAAATCCATAGCTCGAATCCGTATAGCCAATCTCTTTAATCACGCCGCGCACCAGCGACTGAAGATCCACGGTAGCCTTACTGGTCACTTCCCCTGCGACTAACACAAGCCCGGTTGTCACCAGCGTTTCACAAGCCACCCTGGATTTGGGATCTTGCTTCAACATGGCATCGAGCACCGCATCCGAAATTTGATCTGCCACCTTATCTGGATGCCCTTCAGAAACTGATTCCGACGTAAACAAACGGCCCATAAAGCCCACTCCTATAAAAAATCAGAATAATGACAATCTCATTTGTAGTGTCGTCTCACCACTTTCCCCGCCAACGAACATCTCGTCATCCTCATCGGATAAGGTGGCGTTTACACGCGCCCGAATATCTGCAATCTCCTGCATATTGAGCACATCTTCGCCAAGTGCCTGAAGCTGCTTAAAGGATGTATTGCGAATTGCGCGTTTGACCTCGGGCAATGCCGAAGGCGTCATCGACAGCTTATCAACCCCCAGGCCCACCAGCAACAATCCAGAATGCGGATCTCCCGCATTCTCACCGCAAACAGTCACCGGTATATTTTCCGCATGCGCTGCATCAACCACGCCCTTGATCAATCGCAAGACCGCAGGGTGAAACGGCTCAAATAAATACGAGACGAGATCATTGCCGCGATCAACAGCAAGCGTGTACTGGATCAGGTCATTGGTGCCAATGCTGAAAAAATCGACTTCCCGCGCCAATTGATCGGCTATCAGCGCAGCAGAAGGGACTTCGATCATAACCCCAACGGGACACTGAGGATCAAAAGGTACGCCTTCTCGCGTCAATTCTTCGCGCACCTCATTGAGCACGGCAAGGGCCTCACGCAATTCGTCGATCCCCGAAATCAGGGGCAACATCAACTTCACATTACCAACGGCGCTCGCTTTTAAGATCGCCCGAAGCTGTATTTTAAAAAGATCGCGATGTCTCAACGTCAGCCGAATGGAACGCAACCCCAAAAAGGGATTCATTTCTGTCTGTGTATTGAGCACATGCGACATTTTATCCCCCCCCAAATCCAGGGTGCGAATCACGAGGGGGTGTGGCGCAATGCGCCTGGCCATTTGCGAATATGCGGTAACCTGCGAGGCCTCATCGGGCAAAATATCGCTGGCGAGATAGAGATATTCCGTGCGATACAACCCGACGCCCTCAGCGCCGTAGTCCATCGCAGAATGCACCTCGCTGGGCAATTCCACATTGGCCTGCAACGCGACCCGAACACCGTCCTCAGTCTGGGCGGGCAAATCTCGGGAATCGACCAACCCGGCTTTTCGCCTTCTCAGTTTTTCAGCCAGATCCCGATACTGCGCGAGTGTTTTATCATCCGGGTTGAGAATAAAATGTCCGCGGCGACCATCTACTATCGCGATATCGCCTATACGCGCATCAGATAGCGCATTGGCAACGCTGACAACAGCTGGGATCTCTAATCCGCGCGCCAGAATAATTGCGTGAGACGTGGGACCACCGACCTCTGTCACAAGCCCCAAAACCCGGTCGCGTTGCAAGTGTGCCATATCGTCGGGCATTAAATCGCGCGCAACGACAATCGATTTGTCGGGCAATCGGTCTAATCCCGCTTTTTCCCAATTCCCCAATTTGGCTAACACCCGCTTTGCAA
>VXRD01000013.1 GCA_009838845.1 Gemmatimonadota bacterium
ATTGTCGATGATGTGCTGGTGTTTGATTATGAAATAGATAAATAAAAAAGTCGCTGTTTTTAGGCTTCAATTTTGCTACATTTTGGTATGAATATGGATTTAAACTTTAAGCCCGAACTTTTTGACAAGAAGATCGATCCTCAAACCGGAAATATTCTCTTTTTTCGGCGGGATATGCGGGGCATACCTGACCAGGTGATTGAAGGTGATGGTTTTACAGTTGAATTTAAAGATAATCAGGTTTATCTGATCGATATCTTTAATGCAAAAAAAGTGATGGGGAATCTTTTAAGAACGATCCCAACAGAAAACCTCGTTTGATAACTCCCTTAATTGGTACTGGTAGGAATAACCTGCATGTACATTGATCTCCACATGCACACGACCGCATCTGACGGTGCATGGACGCGGTCTGAACTCCTCAATTTGCTCGCCGAATACAATATCACGACTTTTGCGGTTACCGACCACGATACGACCCAGAATAGCCAACCTATGATTTCCGAAGCCGAAGCGCGTGGTATGCACTGTATCTCCGGCGTTGAAATCTCGACCCTGTACGATCGCGAATATCACATTACCTGCTATGGCATTGACTTTGAGCACTCGGGTCTTCAATCTCTTCTCTCATACAACCGCGAGGAGCGCGCCGCCCTCAATCGAGAGACGGTTTGCCTGCTGGCTGAACAAGACGCGCGCATCAATTTTGAACAGTACGAATCCTATACCTATGACCCGATACGCGGCGGCTGGAAGTCGTTGAATTTCCTTATTGACCAGGGTATCATCAATGGTACTCCCGGGTACTTCGCGATTACTCAGCACCTGAATATGCGCGTTGAATGCCCTCCGCCTGAGATCGTTATCCAGACGGTCAAAGACGCTGGTGGCTTCCCCTTTCTCGCGCATCCCAATGTGTATCAGGGCGGCGAACGGATGTCCAGAGATCAACTCATGCAATGGCGCGACTTTGGCATCGCGGGTATCGAGTGCTACTCGCCTTCGGTAAATGATCTTTCTGATACCAGGTACTATGTTGATTTTTGCAAGAAAAATAATCTGCTTATTTCCGGTGGTTCAGATTATCACGGTCCCTTTCTCACCCGTCCCTTAGGTGATCCGCTTATTACGCGCGATATGCTCGATCTGGGTGGGCTCATATAAATCAATATGGACAAACTTTTGTTGTATGCCGTATATTCATTTCAGAATGAGGAGGCTGTGAATGCCCGAAACACAACTGAGACAAAAACTTCTCTTTCTCTATCTGGGCAATTCCAGTTTGGAGAGTGAAGTTGTTGGTTGGTCACTTTACGATGGGACAACTGATGAGATGTTTGAGGCTGCAGGTGAAGATGCCGAGCCGCCTTATAATTCTGTGCTGGATGCGATGCGCGATGGCTGGCGCGTTATTCAGGTGCCTTTTATCAAAGCACCGCAAGTTGGGCGCGAATACGAAAACGATTATCTCGATTTTGAATTTGTCCTGGAAAAAATGGAGGCGATACATGGATAAGAATCTTTTGCTCACGTCTGTGGAAATGGCGCAGTTCGCAAGCACGGGTTTTTTGCGTTTTGACAATCTGGTGCCGCGGGAACTCTGCGAAGCCGCATACGAAGAGATGAGTGCGGGCAAGATTAGACGCCGCGCTCCGATGGGCGCGTCTTTTAACGAGGTTTGGCCCGATGAAGCTATTGGCAAGGTTTTTCGCCTGCCCAAAGTGGCGGCGATTATTCACAGTCTGGTGGGTCCCAATCCGCGATACGATCATCACGCGGCGCACCTTACGCCGGCAAATACGCGCAAGGGTGCCAATTTGCATCAGGATGCCGAATACGATATTCGCGATTTGCATTTCGACATTCAAATTTCCTTTTTTCCAGAAGATACACCGCTGGAAAGCGGGGGTACGCTTTTTGTGCCGGGCACGCAATTTCGCCGGGTTCACGAAGCCGAGATCAAACGCTATCAAAATATCATAGGACAGGTGCAGGCGGTTTGCGAGGCGGGGACGATGTTTTTCTGGCATACCAATATATGGCATTCGGCGAGGAGCAATTTTACCGATAGAGATCGGTATATGTTTAAGCTCCGCCTCAATCCCACGGTTCGCCAACAGCGCCTGTGGAATACCGACGATCTCGATAGTCCCGAGGTTAAACAGAAACTCAATCAGAAGATTCCCTGGCATGGGCAACGCCATCGCATTGAACTTATGAATCGCATTAAGTTCTGGCGTTTTCTCACTGGCGATCCCACTTTTGATCTCTCTCTCTGGTGGGGGCGCGTTGAAAATACGCCGGATCTTATTGTTCCGGGAGGTTGATGATGCACTTATCTATGCACAATTGGATGCGCTCGGAGTCTCTCGAAGTTACGCTTGAGAGGTTGGCAAAATTTGGGTACGAGAGTATTGAGCTTAGCGGTGAACCCGAGCGGTATGATACGTCAGAAGTGCGTGCTTTGCTCAATGAGTACAATATCCGCTGCTGGGGGGCGGTGACGTTGATGATGGGTGACCGCAATATGCTGGCCAAAGATGCGGGAATTCGGGCACAATCCGTGCAGTACGTCAAGGACTGTGTTACGATGGTTAAGGAACTTGATGGGTACGAGCTGACTGTGGTGCCGGCTACTGTGGGAAAAATCGAACCGGATGCCACGCCTGATGAGGAATGGCAATGGGCTGTGGCGGGCATGCAGGAGGTTTACGATCATTCCGAAAGTGAGGGGGTTCGCCTGGCGATTGAACCCATCAATCGGTTTGAGACGTATTTTATTACCCGGGGTGCTCAGGCTCTTGCTCTGGCAGAGGCGACGGGTGCGAATTGCGGGGTGTGTTTAGATGCTTTTCATATCAATATCGAAGAGGCGGATCCGTATCAAGCTATCCGAGATGCCGGCGACCGGCTGGTGGATTTTCACGTGGCGGATAACAATCGCATGGCGTGTGGGCTGGGGAACTGGGATTGGGCAAAATTGGTCGCGACGCTCAAAGAGGTAGGTTATGATGACGCGCTGACTGTGGAATTTGTCGCGCCGATTGATCGGACGCCTGCGAATGAATATCCCAATGCGGTTGAGACCAATCCCGTTGATATTACACCCGAGGAACTCAAATTTATTCAGGATCACGGGAGTAGTCTGTTGAGTGAGGAATTTTACACTTTTCTGGTGGAGAAAACCGCTGAGACGTTGTTGCCGCTGATTGGATAGGGGCAAATTTTATTTTAAGGACAAGCTATGGCTCAAAGAATTCTTATTACAGATAAATTACAGGGTCCCGAGTTTGCATCTGAGGAGCGGACAAAGGCGATTGACAGGTTGCGCGAATACGCCGAGGTGGAATTTTACGATGAGACCGAATTTGGTGCTGAACACGCCGAGGGTGTGGTGGGTGTTTTGGCGGATTCGGTTGTGTTCTCGCCCGAGTTTTACGCGATGGCGCGCGATTTGCGCATTGTTGCGCGGTGGGGTGTGGGGTTTGAAAAGGTGGATGTGCCGCGCGCGACCGATTGCGGTGTTCTTGTTACGGTTGCTCCCGTGCATATGGTTACGGTTGCCGAGTTTGCGATCGCGCAGTGGATGGCCGCGCTGAAGCGCGTTTATACGTTGAATCGAAATAGCCATGCGGGGAATTTTGAGATTATCAGGACTTATGACGCGGAAGGTTCTACGCTGGGTATTTGGGGGCTGGGGCGGATCGGTCAGGCGATGGCGGAGCGCGCGCGTCCGCTTCTGGGCGCTTCTGGGCGCTTGCTGGTCTATGATATCCGTCCGGATATTGATGAGGTCGCCGCGCAGTACGATGCCGAGGTGGTAGATGATCCCCGCGTCCTTTTCGAGGAATGCGATGCGATTTCTCTGCATCTTTCGGGCGATGATACGGTTGTGACCTACGATTTGCTTTGTGCGATGAAACCCCATGCTTCAGTGATCAATCCCTCGCGTGGCAATCTGGTGGATGACGAGGCGGTGAACCGGGCGATTAAAGAGGAGCGGCTCTATTATTATCTCGTCGATGATCCGGTTAATCAGACGCGTGCGATTCACAAAGACCACCCCCGCATTATCTGTACCAATCACAACGCGGGCATTACTGTGGAATCCGCTATTCGGCTTGATGAGTGTTGTGTGGAGCAAATTATTGACGCGCTTGAAGGTCGCACGCCCAGAGATGTGCTCAATACCGATGTGCTCGATCACCCGAGGGTTCAGGGGTTTTTGAAATGAGAAGTTAAATGGTGAGTTCCTTGCTGAGCCGGGAGGTGGGCAAGTGCAAACGGAAGAGGAAGACCAATGAATGACGATATGCAAATCGACATGACCCCGCTGGATTACGGGCGCTCGTTCCTGATCGGGAAAGGAGACGCCAATGAGGCGCGCTTCTGGATCGAGTCACGCACCCGCATCATTGACGACAGGCGGGGGATCTGTGAGGATTTCTACCAGACAGCCTCATGCAAGAGCGAGAATACCTTTCACGAGCAGGATCTGTTTATACAGGACAACTACGATTTCCTGCCGATATTTAGCGCCGGATTTGGTCTCATTTTCAGGCGCCATGCCTATCTCAGCGATCGCTATCGGGAAACGCGCCCGTACACGGAGATGTTCGGCGGTTACGACCTGCATCTCGTCGAAGGCGCAACGATTCGCGAGTTGCCGACGAACGCGGCGATTCGCGAGGAGACGTATCGCTTTGCGCCGCTGGTTTCGCAGACCGGGATCCGCAACGACGATACCGGCCTTCGGGCACTGATTGAATGTCCAGTTAAGACGATGAATACCCGCCGTGACGACGACCGCTATCAGGTCGATACGGGTCCGATCGCGTTCCCGGACCTTTCGGTGCGTCCCGAGCGGCTCATCGATTGCCTGATGCTGGCCTTTGTGGCTTTTAATGTCCCTCATTTCGCCGATTTCGTGATCGAAGTGCCCACCACGGTCGATCCCGACCACCCCGATTTGCAGATCTACCATTTCTCGAAGATTGTCAGCCTGCCGGCACGCAACCGGCTGTTTGCGGTCGAATAGATCGACTCCGATGCCCACTTGGCTGCTGCTTTCTCGGATTTGGACCATCTCTCATACATAATCTATTCCCTATCGATGATGCGCTTGCCTGCCAAACCATCCAGGACTTCGAGGCAACGCGGTCTTCTTTTGTTTTGGTCTCTCAACGCGCTCAAATACGTTTCCCATTCTTTTTCCCTGTTGAGACGCTTTAACGTGTCTCGCACCTCGCGGAGATAGGTACCGGCTTCTCGATAACCGGAAACTTCAACGCGGCTGATTTCAGATTCGGCCATTTCTTTCCAGATCTCTATGGTGCGGTCTGGATATTTTTCTTTGACCATCTCGGCAATTTGGAGTGAAGAAGCGGGCATATGGCCCCATCGGTAATCTGTGCGGGATGTTTCCAGATCGTACCATTTCAGAACTGCTTCTATTTGTTTTTCAGCAATGGCGATTTCGATCAATGTGTGGGTTACTGGACCCTCTGAAGGGCGAATGTCTTCATGAAATCCGGTTGACGGTAAAGGCCATTTGTCATCCGGTTCCCCTTTTCGCTTTCTGCCCTTTGTTCGCGGTAAGTGTCCTGTTTCCAGAAAATAGCGCGCCCATGCTTCGACCGCTGGTCCCACTTTGGCCTTTTGTGCAGATTTGCACAATTCCTGAAAGGTGAGCAGAGAGGGTCGCCTGAAAAAGTTATCAGCACGAAAGGCAGCAGCACCCAATAGGTCTCCGGTTTTTTCCCGGATGATGCGTAGCCTCTCTTTGAGAGCCGAGAGGGTGCCAGGGTGATTGGGGTCTGTGTTTGCAATTGCCCTGTGACACCAGTTTTCGGCGTCTTCAAAGCGGTTTTCAGCGATTAGTCTATCGATCAGACGCTCATAGTCGCCGGTTATTTCGGCCTCTTGCTCACATAGAGGGAGAATTTCGGCCTCGCGTCCAGCACATTCGAGGGCCGAGATAAGCCAGTTGCTCAATTGGTCTCGCCGATAAGTGGATATATCACCTTCAGCATCCTTGGACATAGGTATGTTATTCAGGCGTTTCTGCAATTCGTCGGCGAGCTCGCTCCAGTCGGATTTTGTATCTCGATCACTCCAAAAAGATTCCAATGCATCAGTACAAAGGTCGTAATCATCTGCCAGTTCTATATCCACTACCCATGTCAATTGTTCGGATGAAGGTAGAGAGGATAAGGCCAGTGCCTGAATTACTGTTTCGATGCTGGGTTTGACTTTGTCAATCATTTCTCCTTCGCGATCATAGGTTTCAATGGCAAAAGTGACGGTACCTATCAACTCTTTGCCCAGATAAACGACCTCGTCTGCTTGACCTTCTTGAAGAAGTGCCTGGAGATATGCGTGCAGACGGTCGAAATTTGCGGTCTGATATTCTCTATAATTATAATCGTCCCAATCGGGTTCTCGTATGTCTGCTATTTCATTTCTGATCGCTTTGTGCAGCGTGTCGGCATTGCCACTGCGAACGTTTCGACGATCCTCTATAAATTCTCGTACATCGGGAAAGACGTCGGTGAGTTCGTCAAGTAGTTCTACAAGTTGCGCTTTGATCTGTTTTTCGAGGTAAGTTAAAAGGGGTTCGGTGTTCTGCTGTTGTTCGGCCTTTGGTTGTTCCTCTACATCTGCCGACATGCCCAATTCGGGATCCCAATATTCTTCTCCGGTTGTCTCGGTTTCTCGCAGCCTGTCCGGGCGGGGGTCTGTTTGCGGGATTTCTGGTACTGCAACATCGTTCTTCAAACACATCAGATATTCCAATACCACGGCGACCGCGTGTTTGCAAGTTGTCCAGTAGGGACAGGTACACTCAGAGGTCAAGTCCCCATCCTGGATTGCTACTTGTGTGACATAGCGCGTGCTGCCCAGAACATAGGCGATGAGTGTGCCTTCGGGTGTGATTCCCAAATCAGAGACGCTATTGTTGCGCTGGTAGGTGCGCCCCCTGCTGACGATTGTAGTTCCCGCCCAGTGTTCAAGGTCTTCCCAGGTGAGGTCGGCATAAGCGTCTTTTTCCATAGGCCAATGTCCTTGTTTGGGAATAAAATACCTGAATTTTGTGAATATAAGTCGCTTATTTGGAAGGAACAACAGATTCAGCAGGTCACATCTATGTTACCGAAAGATGCTATCCATATTGGTAAAATGCAGTACGCTGGCCTGGGACAGTTCGGGTGTGAGATTGCCTGCGTAGATGATGTGGCCTTTCTGCGCGGATGACGCGATTTTCTGGAATTGTGCGATGCCTTTTGCAAATTCTGGATTAAAGGTCATAGCCGATTTGATTTCAATGGGGATTAACTGCCTGTTTTGCCTGAATAACAGATCTACTTCGTTGCCTTTGTTGTCGCGGTAAAAGTAGAGTTCAGGCTCTTTTCCCGCGTTGAGTCTGGCTTTCAGGGCTTCGATGACGACCATGTTTTCAAAGAGATTGCCGATTAGTGGATCCCGGGTAGCGAGTGCGGGCGATTCAATGCCGAGCAAGTAGGAAGCGAGTCCGACATCGGTAAAGTAGATTTTTGGCGATTTGATGATGCGTTTACCAAAGTTTTCAAAATAGGGATTCAACCTGAAAATGGTGTGCGATGCTTCGAGTACGGAGAGCCATTCTTTTAGCGTGGTACTCGACACACCCACGTCGTTAGATAGAGAACTCAGATTCAAAATCTGACCGACGCGTCCGGCCAGCAGGCGCATGAAGTTCTCAAAATCTATCAGGCGTCTGAGGTTGATCATTTGTCTGATGTCGCGCTCGATATAGGTTTGACAGTAATTTCGGTACAGGCGAGTTGGATTGATTTTTTCGTTGTAAAGCCGGGGCATAAAGCCTTGGTAGATAAATTCGTCGCGCGTGTGTGTGATACCGGTTGCTTTGAGTTCTGATATCGACAGGGGCAGCAGGCGCAAGAGGGCGGTGCGTCCGGCCAGGGATTGGGCAACGGCTTCTTGAAGGCGCAACTGATGACTGCCCGTGAGTATATATTGCCCGCGTTGAGGGCTGCTGTCAGCGAGGACTTGGATGGTTGAGAGCAGTTCGGGTACGCGCTGAATTTCGTCGATGATAACGGGTGGGGGAAATTGTGAGAAGAAGGCGTGGGGATCGCTTGTCGCAAGCATGCGTATATCGGGTGCTTCCAGGTTCGCATAAGCGTGGTTGGGAAATTGCATGCGTGCCAATGTGGTTTTTCCCGCCTGCCGTGGACCGATGATTGTCACTACGGGAAATTCGTTTGCCGTCGCGGCCAATTCTCTGGCGATTTGTCGCAATATCACGGTGCTGATCCTTGTTCGCGTTGATGTAACTCAAGGGTAAAATAAGCAAATCGGTACATATTTCAAGTTAAACTTGAGATTTGTACCGATTACAGGTTTATATCTGACGTTACGCAGAGGCACACTATAATGCCCCTGTCATTCTGAGCCGTAACGCAGTGGAGGCGAAGAATCTCATACCAACACAGGTGGAAGGGATGCTTCGGCTCCGTTCCACTCCGCTCAGCATGACAAAATGCCTGACATGCCTAACATCAGTTTATATCTGTAATATCACTTATGACGATGCGATGCGCCGCCGCTCCGCTTCTACGGCTTCAAACCACGTTTCCAGTTCGCGTTTCATGCGGTGTACGCGGTCTGGCTGTTGTTGGGCGAGGTTGATGTTTTCGTGCGGGTCGTTGTCGATGTTGTAGAGTTCCGGGTCGCCGGATGGTGATAGTATCCGCTCCACGGGTGGGTTTTCCACGTTCATGAGAAAATGCGGGACTTCGAGATTTTTCTGGAATGGTGGATTGTCCGATTTCATTTTTTGCATGGCTTCTTCAATGCGGGGCCAGTAGAGCTTCCATTCCCCATCCCGCATCGCGGCATTGCATGTGCCGATGGGGTCGTAGCGGTTGAATTGCCAGTATCGTTTGGTCGGGAGTTTTTGGGGTTCACCCTGTAATGCGGGGATGACATCCATCCCGTCAGTGGACGTCTGCATATCGATTCCGCAGGCGTTTAACAAGGTGGGCATCCAGTCTGTAAAGTGCAGCATTCCGTCATATGTCTCGCCTTGCGGCAAGCCCGCGGGCCAGCGAATGAGGCCCGGTACGCGGATTCCGCCTTCGAGTACATCGTATTTCATGCCCCGAAATGGTCCGTTGTAGCGGGTTTGGTCGTTTTCTCTTTTGCCGAGGTGGACCGGTCCGTTGTCGCTGGTGTACAGTACGATGGTGTCTTCCGCCAGGCCGTGTTGTTCGAGTGTGTCCAGGATTTGTCCGATTCCGGTGTCCATCCGCCGGATCATTCCGTAGGTGAGGCACACAGCGCGGGTGAATTTTTCCATTTCTTCAAAGGGGCGGATGTCTTCTTCTGGCGCTTCGAGTGGTCCGTGCGGCGCATTGTAGGCTATGTAGAGAAAGAACGGCTCTGTTTTGTGCCGTTTGATAAATTCAATGGCGTCCTGTGTGAATACGTCGGTGAGATACCGGCCGTCTGACCATTTCGGCTGTCCGTTGTATTCGATGATCCAGTTCCAGTAATTCATCCCTCCGTTCAAGAATCCCGCGAATTCATCGAAGCCCCGGTTGTTCGGATGATACCGCATGTCGTGTAGTCCATTGTGCCATTTTCCCACCATTCCCGTTGCATAGCCGTTTGCTTTGAATAAGTCCGCGATTGTGGATTCGCCGGGTGCGATTCGGTCCAGTCCGCGGTTTGATTCTACACTCAATGCGCCTACGCGGTGATTGTAGCGTCCGGTTAAAAAGGATGCCCGAGCTGGCGCACAGATTGGAGATGCGGTGTAGTGCTGATTCAGGCAGAGTCCTTCCTGGCCGATGCGGTCGATGTGGGGCGTGTCCAGGTCCGGGTTTCCGTAGATGCCCAGGTCGCCATAGCCCTGGTCGTCGGTTAGAAATACGATTATGTTTGGTTGTTTGCCGGTCATTTTTGTTCCTCAGGGCAAGATATCTACGGTCAGCCGATCTGGCTGATCCGGGTTGCAAGCCCAGAGTCTGTCTGGATCGTACACACGGGGGGCTTGAGGCGGCTGCGTCGGCAATGTCCAGTCGGGTTTGTATTGTTTGATCAGGGCCAGGACATTTTGATGGGCGATTCGATCTTTTAAGTCGTCGTCGCAGTCGGCTTCTTCTATTACGCGCTGGAGAAAGCGATAGTCGTAATACGGCAGATCTGCGCCGAATATGAGTCGCTCGCGTCCGACTTTATCGGCGAACCATTTGAAGTCCCATGTGGATCCCCGTCCATCGGGGTATTGTACGACTTCGAACCAGATGTTGTCGTGCTGTGATAGGTTTTCCGCAGCCCAGGTGCTGGCGTGTACGATAAATTGTGCGTTTGGAAATGTTCGGGCGGTGCGGTCCATCAAGCTGTCGTGCCAGTGCAGGTTGCACAGTCCGTTTCGCGCGGCTGCGACTTCTACCATGGGGAGGATTTCTTCTTTCATCGGGGGATGTCCGGCGATTCCGACGAGGCCCAGGTCGTCCATGGCTTTTTCGGCTTCTTCGATGCCGAGTTCGCCGAATCGCGGCTCAATGAGTGCCATGCCTATGGGAAATACGTGGGGAAATTTTTTGCACGCGCGAGCAATGGCTTCGTTTTGTTCCCGGATGTCCTGTATCCCGCGGGTGATTGGGCTGCCTACGGCTGTTGGCATTGATATGGCGGCGTAAATGTCGGTTTCGGCAAAGCGGGATAAACACATTTGGGCGTTTTGTCCGACGGTGGGTGCGCGGTTAATGGTTCGTCCAATGTGGTTGTGACAACAGATGTACGGGCGCATAGTGGGTCCTTTTGTGATTGTAGGGGATTAAATTTTTTGCGTTAAGAAGGCGATAACACGTAATATATGACATCGGATTTGATCGTCAATCAAGAGATGAGGACATTATAGATGCGCGATTATCCATCTCCCCAATATCCCGCACGGTGTAAGCGTACTCACAGGATATGTGAACTTCAGTCGGGTGCGTTTGCGGTTGTGGCCGGGCGGCTTGTGACGCGAGATTCGCTTTCCGATGAGACGGGGACGGTGTGTCTGTGTTTTGATACTGCATATGAGGCAAAGACTGGGGATATTGTGGAGGTTGAAGGTCGTTTCAAAGACAATGGTTTTTCTGTTACGGGGCTACGGGTGCTGGTGCCGTCGCGTGATGGCGCGGTGCCTTTAAGCCAGAGCGTGCAGACGAATTTGCGCAAGCGCGCCAAAATTATCGCGGGGATTCGCCGCTTTTTTGATGAGAAGGGTTTTGTTGAGGTTGAGACCCCTCTGATGGTGCCGCAACCGGGTATGGAACCGCATCTCGAGGCGTTTCAGACGATGTATGAGATGCATCAGTTTTATCTGCATACGTCGCCTGAGTATGCGATGAAACGCCTGCTCGCGGCTGGGTTTGAACGGATATACCAGGTTTGCAAGGTGTTTCGGCACGAGCCTGTTGGGAGGATGCATACGCCGGAGTTTACGATGCTGGAGTGGTATCGCGCGTACGCGGATTATACCGATATTATGGTGGATACCGAATATTTGATTGCCGAACTCGCAACGGATTTATATGGAGAGCCTGTTGTGCGGACGGATCAGTGCGCGGTTGATCTGACGCCGCCGTGGGAACGTATTTCTGTGCGAGAGGCGATGTTGCGCTATGCGGGTATTACTGCTGATCCCTATTCGGAGACGGCTGCGTTTATCAGGCAGGCGGGACTTTCGACAGTTGATAAAGACGATCCGCCGGATGTTGCGTTTTTCAAGGTTTTTCTCGATCGGGTTGAGCCACATCTGGGTGTGCAGAAGCCCGCGATTTTGTACGATTATCCCGCGCCGATGGCGGCGCTTGCCAAACGCAAGTCCAATGCGCCAGATCTGGCTGAGCGTTTTGAGGTTTATATTGCGGGGGTGGAGTTGTGCAATGCGTTTACAGAGTTGAATGATCCGGATGAGCAACGCCAGCGGTTGGAAGAGGAGGCCGCCCAGCGCGTGCGTGAGGGGAATCCGGCTTATCCGATTGACGAGCGTTTTCTCGCGGCGCTCGAATACGGGATGCCGCCTTCTGGCGGTATTGCGCTCGGGGTGGATCGTCTCATTATGTTGCTTACAGGGGCGTCTTCTATAAGCGAGGTTATGGCTTTTCCCATGTCTGATCAATAAAAAAACAGGGTGGAAGATTTTTGTCTTCCACCCTGGATCAGGCTCTGATTTCCCTTCCCCCGTCAAGCCTGAATAGATGTATTCTTGTTCAAGTTTCAGGTTTAATCATCCCACTGCAAGGATCCCGCGCTTTGATAATCCGTGACGCGCGTTTCAAAGAAGTTCTTTTCTTTGGCGATGTCGATGGTTTCACCCATCCACGGGAATGGATTTTTCGATCCATATACGCTTTGTAGGCCGATTCGTTCCAATCGGCGGTCGGCAATGAATTGCACGTATTCGCGGAATAAGTCTTCATTGAGGCCCAGTACGCCGTCGGGCACACAATCCCGTGCATAGATGACTTCATATTCCACGGCTTCGTGGATGAGGTCGTAGATGTCGCGCTGCAGTTCCGTTGTCCAGATTTCTGGATTTTCGAGTTTTATGGTGTTGATCAGGTCGATGCCAAAATTCAGATGTATGGTTTCGTCGCGCAGGATGTACTGGAATTGTTCGCCAATGCCGGTCATGCGGTTTTGCCGATGGAAGGAGAGGATCATTACAAAGCCGCTGTAAAAGAAGATGCCTTCCATGATGACGTAAAAGCCGATGAGATTTTTCACGAATTTCTGTATGCCTTCAATGCTTTGTGTTGTAAAATTGGGGTCCAGTACATCTTCGGTTAGTTCCATAACGAATTTGTCTTTGCCTTCGATGGAGGCGACTTCGTGATACATGTTGAATACTTCGCGCGCGTTCAGGCCCAGGGATTCGACGATGTAGTGGAATGTATGGGTGTGTATGGCTTCTTCAAATGCCTGGCGCAAGAGGTATTGCCGCGCTTCGGAGTTTGTGATGTGTTTGAAGATGGCGAGTACGATGTTGTTGCCGACGAGGCTTTCGCCCGTGCTGAAGAATCCGAGGTTTCGCAAGATGACTTTTCGCTCGGCGTCGTTCAGTGCATTTGAACGCCAGAGTTCTATGTCGCGCTGCATGGGCACTTCTGTCGGCATCCAGTGATTGGCACATCCGTTGAGATAGTGCTCCCATGCCCATTCGTATTTGAGAGGCATCAACTGGTTCACATCTACCTGCCGGCAGTTGAGCAATCGCTTGTCTTCCGGGTTGATGCGCTTGGTCAGGTCATACGCCTCGCCAGTGGCACCACAACACAGCGCGGATGGCACGTCAGTGTTATCCGCTTCAACGGGTGCATGAATACCGTTTTGCTGTGCGTGACCACCGTTTTGGTAGTCCATATTTGCATGACTTTCAACATCTTCGTCTTCAAATATGAGCTTAGCCATATCACAACTCCTTTATTGTTCAGCGGGGAGATGCATACGATGATAATTTCAAAAATGTATATGTATTACTTTAGGGGTAACACATGCGATACTTTTGTGGGTAGCATTCTGCAAGATAGATATGTCATACAAATCAAGGACAAGCATGACGAGGGGGACTCGTTCACTATGTCCATGGCTGTGTCGATACCTGTGTATCAGGTGGGGGAAGTCGTAGGGAGAGGGGATGGTCTTAAAGCGCTACCCCCTATTGCTTTAAGTTATTGCTGCACTTTTATTTACGCCACAATACTTTGTAACTAAAAAAAAACGAGCACAAAATGTTGTGGTAAAGACGTGCCTATTATAGTATAAAAACACCCACATTGTCAACCCAAATACACAAAAAATGCAACAAAAAAACAATCTATAATCAAAAAGGTACTCTGATCTACCCTGAATATAATTGATGTTATGCAAGAACCACCGCGGCGAATAAATGGCATGTGGTACATATCTTTTACATGACCACCCATTCATCGCTCAAAATATACAGAGATTGTTCTGCGCCAAGCAGGCGATCCTCAAATTCACGTTGTGAACAAGGGTAAAATACAGCATATTGAATGCAGAATAAGGGTATTTGAGGCTGTCCATTATCATTTGTCGCGCGATGCTGTGATATTGGCATGATGTTTGCTGGGGTTCTGACTGTTGTGTATTACAATTCAAGGAGGGTCTCATGGATCAGATCCGCGAATCATCCATTATCCAATACTTTAAGCAAGAAGGCAGAGAGGAAGGTTTTGAGCAGGGCAGAGAGGAAGGCATTGAGCAAGGCAGAGAGGAAGGCATTGAACAAGGTATCCAGGAAAGTATCCAGGAAGTTCTGGAGATTCGATTTGGTCTCCGCGAGACAAATCCCCTATTTGCTCGCATCGCGGCTATTGACAACGTGCAGTACCTCAAGCAGTTACGCCGTGCGGCGATACAGGTGTCCAATCTTGATGAATTTGAGCACATGTTAGATGTAACGGCGTGACGGGTGTCCCACAAAGTATTAATAAAAAAGGGAGTGCAGATTTACTTTGCACTCCCTTAGTTATTGATGTCTATGCATTTATCCTACTGACACGCCTCGCAGGTCCCGTCTGTAATATCGCATGACTCGGCTGTTGGTGCTGGGGTAGCAGGGGCCTGTTGGTGTACCTGCCCGTTGAGAGATGCGTCTGTTTCTGCAGGTGCGTCTTCGCGTTGTACTTGCACATCGCTCGAAGCGGATTTGGATTGCATCCACCGGGGTTGGACGCCGCGTTTGTTGATGTCCATGGTGGATTTTTCGATCTGGGTCGCTGCCAGCGAGCGCAAGTAGTACGTGGTTTTCAGCCCGCGCACCCAGGCGAGTTTGTACATGTCGTCCAGTGCTTTGCCGCTGGGGGCTGCGATGTACAGATTTAGCGATTGGCCCATGTCGATCCACTTTTGCCGGCGGCTGGCGCATTCGATGAGCCATTCGGGTGCCACTTCAAATGCGGTTTTGTAGAGGTCTTTCACATCTTGCGGCACGCGGTCGATTTCCTGGACTGAGCCGTCGTAGTATTTCAGATCATCTACCATCTGGTCGTCCCACAGGTCGCGCGCTTTTAAGGCATCGACCATGTAGGGATTTAATACGGTAAAGTCACCGGACAGATTTGCTTTTACATACAGGTTGCGATACATCGGCTCGATGGATTGCGTCACGCCCGAGATGTTCGAGATGGTGGCGGTTGGGGCAATGGCCATCACGTTGCTGTTTCGCATGCCGTGTTTGGCGACTGCCTCGCGCACCACATTCCAGTCCAGGCGCGCGGATGTATCGACTTCGAGGTACGCCCCGCGTTCCTGTCCCAACACCGCCAGAGTATCGATGGGCAATATACCGCGATCCCATTTTGAACCGATGTAGGAATGGTATGTGCCGCGTTCTTCGGATAGGCGCGTTGAGGCGAGGATCGCGTAATACGAGATCATTTCCATGCTGATGTCGGCAAAGTCAACTGCGCCTTGCGAAGCGTAGGGCAAATTCAACAGGTAGAGCGCGTCCTGAAATCCCATCACGCCCAGGCCCACGGGGCGGTGGCGTTTGTTGGATGTGGCGGCTTCTTCTGTGGGATAGAAATTGATGTCTATCACGTTGTCCAGCATCCTGAGTGCTGTCGATACCGTGTCTTCCAGCAACTCGCGGTTGAGGCCCGTGGGTGTGATGTGCGCCACGAGATTTACAGAGCCGAGGTTGCATACCGCGGTTTCTTCGCGGCTCGTATTCAACAGTATTTCAGTACACAAGTTTGAGCTGTGAACGACGCCCGCGTGATCCTGCGGGGAGCGGATGTTGGACGGGTCCTTAAATGTGATCCACGGATGCCCGGTTTCAAAGAGCATGGACAACATTTTTCGCCACAATTGCACGGCGTCGATCTGGCGAGATTGTTGCAGTTCACCGGCTTCGGCCTTTTGTTCATAGGCGAGGTATTTCTCTTCAAAGGCTTTGCCGTACAGATCGTGCAGGTCGGGGACTTCATCCGGGCTGAACAGGGTCCAGGATCCCTTTTCCATGACGCGTTTCATAAACAGGTCGGGGATCCAGTTGGCCGTGTTCATATCGTGTGTGCGGCGGCGGTCATCGCCCGTGTTTTTGCGCAACTCCATAAAATCTTCGATGTCCAGATGCCAGGTTTCCAGATAGGAGCATACCGCCCCTTTGCGTTTTCCGCCCTGGTTGACGGCAACTGCCGTGTCGTTCACGACTTTCAAAAATGGAATGACGCCCTGGCTTTTGCCATTTGTGCCGCGGATATAGGAATTTGTGGCGCGCACATTTGTCCAGTCATTGCCCAGACCGCCCGCCCATTTGGATAATTTGGCATTGTCGGATACCATTTTGAATATGTGTTCCAGATCATCTTGCGCGGTTGATAGATAACACGAGGACAACTGCGGATGCAGGGTGCCGGCGTTGAACAGGGTGGGTGTGGCAGAGACAAATCGGAAGGAAGAGAGTACTTCGTAAAATTGAATGGCGCGCGCCTCTTTGTCTTCTTCGTCCCAGGACAGGCCCATTGCCACGCGCATCCAGAAGAACTGCGGGGTTTCAATGCGGCGCTCGTTGACGTGGAGCAAATAGCGATCAAAAATGGTTTGTACGCCCAGGTATTCAAAGTCTTCATCGCGCTCGGGTTTTAATGCCGCGGATAGACGCTCCAGGTCAAATACGCGCAATTTGGGATCTAAACGGTCGTTTTTAATGCCCGTTTCAATAAATTTTGC
The DNA here is from genome assembly GCA_009838845.1 of Gemmatimonadota bacterium. NCBI lineage: Bacteria > Pseudomonadati > Gemmatimonadota > Gemmatimonadota bacterium. The sequence continues at coordinate 16,762 of VXRD01000013.1, forward strand.
AAATCCCTGCCGACAGGCTGTGTCCCTGTCTTCTATCGCGGGTTTGAATCCCAGGGCGTGGCGATAGATCACGTTGAGGAGCAACCGCATTGCGACTTTGCTATAGGCGGGTTCTTTTTCCACGCGGCTGCGCGCTGCCAATATCATGGCGCGTTCGATATCGTCGGGTTTGATGTCGTCGTAGAGGGAGCGATATATCTCGTCGAGCAGGGCCTGGGGATCTACCTCGTCATCGCAAACGGCAAATACTTCGGTGCGAATGCGGTTGGCGTCGAGGGGTTCGCGCTTGCCGTCGGCTGTTTGTACGCGCAGTTTGGGCGCGTTGGGGTCCTGGGGTTCTTCTTTGCCGCTGAGTACGCGGGCTTTTTTGTGGTCTTCTCGATAGACGATGTAGCGTCGCGCGACCGCAAAGTGGCCTGCACGCATTAATTGGATTTCGACTTTGTCTTGAATGCGTTCGACATCTACGCTGTCATCCGGCTCGTGCAGTTCCCCTTCAATTTCAGAAATAACAGCGTCGGTGAGTTCCGACACGTCGGTTCCAATTTTGGGCGGCAATGAATGATCGTTGGACAAGCCCAACTCGGCTCTAAATGCCGCCTCAATCGCGCGTTCAATGCGCGCGCGGTCAAAATCCACGACCCGACCATCGCGTTTGCGAACCGCAAAATCAACCGCTTCCAGTAAAGTGTCAACTATTTCGGCCATGCATGCCTCCCAAATGCGAAACTACTCCCGCGCGTTTCGGCAGAAAAAATAAACCCGTAACCGCTGCACAAAGGTCACAACGGGGAGGGTTGAAAAGATGAGTCTGGGGATGTGTTTTAAGACAACAAATCGGGAAAACATAAGGTTGGAAATCCCAATCGCAGAGGAGGGGAGAGACCGCGAATAATGGATTTGTTTTCCCGAAAATAGTAATAACTTACGCAGTTGTAATGATTTGTTTGAGTTTGTAAAAAACAGGTTAAGGGGGAGAGTGGATAAATTTTCACTAACAACCGCAAGCACAATATATGGTGGTCTATGAAAAAAGTCAATACCAAATGTGCGTAAATTGTAGTTTTAGCAGTATTGTGTTGTACGTGCGTCCAATTGTTTGTATATGCGAGATTTAGAGCAAAAAAGCGGGGACTGGAGGAAACGAATTTCGCATGCACGACAGGGAAACAATAGATTTTTTTCGCGTATTGTTTTTTCTAAAAAAAAACCCTTTGACGCGGTGGGTAAAATGCCGAATATTCTGGACGTATTAAGAATTGAAAATTAAAAATTGAGAAAAGGAGGAAAAATGGACGCTCATTTGCTCGCTTCACTTACACAGACCAAAAAGGCCAGAACACTGCGGGCATCATCTTGGGATAACAGTGGACGCAATGGCGATGCATGGGTTATTGAGGGCGGTGAGACGCGCGTGTTGGCCGATCTCAAGGGACCGGGTTGTATTACGCATATCTGGATGACGCAAAGCGGGGAGGGTGCTTTTCGCAATGTGGTTTTGAAGATGTTTTGGGATGGTGAAGACGATCCGAGTGTCGAGGTGCCGTTGGGTGATTTCTTTTGTTTGGGGCACGGTATTTCCGCGTCTTTTCAGTCGTTGCCCTTTTCCGCGTCTGCGAATGCCCAGCGCGAGAATCAGTTTGTGCCCAATGCCGCGCTGAATTGCTATTTGCTTATGCCGTTTAATCTTTCTGCGCGCGTTGAGGTGACGAATGAGGGCGATGAGTCCTATCGGCAATATTTTTATGTGGATTACGAGTTGTACGACGATCCCTGGGGAGAAGATACGGCGTATTTTCACGCGCAATTTCACAGAGAAAATCCCTGCGATGGCTGGGGGCACGAAATTCGCGTGAATACGCCAGAGGCGAATATTGTCAATGTTGAGCGGCAGGCGTGGGATGGTAATTACGCGATTCTGGAGGCGACAGGGGTCGGACATTATATCGGGTGCAATTTGTCGGTGACGAATTTTCAGGGGACGTGGTGGGGCGAGGGCGATGATATGATCTGGGTGGATGGGTACAAGTGGCCGCCGGAGTTGCACGGTACAGGCAGCGAGGATTATCTCAATCAGGCGTGGGGGATGCAGGATAATGCGTTTTTGATGAATGGGTCGTCGATTTACGAGCGGAATACGGGTGGGTATCAGACGTCTTATGTGTTTCATTTGACCAATCCGGTGCGGTTTGAAAAGGAGATTAAGGTGACGATTGAGCACGGGCACGGCAATCATCTGGCGAATGAGATGGCGTCTGTGGCTTATTGGTATCAAAAAGAGCCGCATCGCAAATTTGGGATTCTGAATGTGGCACAGCGGCAACCCGTAGAGAAGTCGCGCGAGGGTGAGTGGGTTCAAGATAGCGCGAATCAGACGCCGCAGCGCGAGGTGGATTGAATGCGGAAATGAGAGAGAAGAAGCAACAGTGGGCGATGAAGAGAACGGATCGGGTCGTTGCTGTTTAGTTCCTTTGCTTCTGATCCGGGCTATTGATGCGTGCGAGTAATTCTGGCAGTTCCTCAATTTCAGCAATTGATAACCCTCGCCATCCAATTATGTCTGGTCTTGCGTCATCATATACATCTTCTAAAGTGACTCGCTTTAGCACGGGTAAGAAACCTATTTCTTTCGCACCTGTCATTTCCCGGCTGCTACCATCGCCCACATAAATACAGACATTTGACGGAAGTCCCAACTGTTCATGTGCCCGTTTATAGATTTCAATAGCGGGCTTTTGTATTTTTTCTGTGCAAGAAAAAAGCGGTAAATCGATATGCTCTGATAAAGGAGTAGTGTGCCAGAGTAGAGGGACATCTGGACCGCAGTTTGTTATCAGTCCAATTTTATAACCATCATTTTTCAGGTTTTGAAGCGTAAGCAGGACTTCATCTTTTGGTTTGAGTGTTCTCATTGTGAAGTCGTATCGATATTGCGCGGCAGTGTTAATTTTGCAATCGTCTGGGGATAGACCAATTTGAGCGCAACATACAGCGATAGTCTCTTCTATAGACCTGAATTTTCCAATGCATCGGTTAGAAAAAGAAGAGCCGAACGCGTGTCTAAACGCTTTATATGGCACCGACAACGTTTCGGCCATCAATGCATGTACTTTGTCGTGCTCTTTTTTGCTAAAATTATCAACCAGCGTTCCAAACAAGTCGAAAATTATTGCTTGAAATTTCATCACTACCCCATTGGTCGTGCGCTGGGTCGCACAGATTAAAGACTCAGGCGTTCTCGGAATTTTTGTGTCTGACGTCGGGAAATTTCTATTTCATAGCCCCCTTTCAATAGCACTTTCAGGCTGCCTTGAAAATAGGGCTCAATTTTTTCGATATACTGTAAATTGACAATTTGTTGGCGATTGACGCGAAAAAATATGCGTTTGTCCAAGCGCTCTTCAAGGTGGTTGAGGGTGCGCGGAATAAGGGGTTTGAATTTTTGAAAATAGACCCGCGTGTAATTGCCAGAGACTTCGAATAATTGAATGTCTGAGAGTGTGATAAACCAGCACTGGTCTCCGTCTTTTACAAAGACGCGACTCGAATCTGTCAATGCTGGTGCAACAGCTTCATCGGGAGAAAGGGTTTGGGCTTGTAGTTTTTCAATCGCGCTTGCAAGGCGTTCAGGTTGAATGGGTTTTAGCAAGTAGTCGAGCGCGTTTACTTCAAAAGCCCGAATGGCATATTCGTCATAGGCGGTTGTAAAGATCACTTGTGGTACCTGGTCAAGGGTTTCGAGCAATTCAAAACCGTCTTGCCCAGGCATCTGAATATCGAGGAAGATCACATCGACAGATAATCTTTTGAGTTGCTGCCGTGCAGTATCAGCATTTGCGGCTTCACCTGCGACAGTGATGGCCTCAAAAGCTTTGAGTAAGTGTTTTAATTCCTGACGGGCAAGTCGGGAATCATCGACAATCAATGCATTCATATTTGTTGTCCAGTGAGCGGTACCTGAAACTTTGCACAAACCTGATTTTGAGAAGTATTTTCAACTGTCAATTGCGCGGTGTTACCGAATAAAAGGCGCAGACGTTCTCTGGTATTTTGCAGGCCAATGCCGTCAGGTGTTGCGTTGTTTTTCATTTGGCCGGTGTTTACAATGCAGACCACCATAGCAGTTTGCTGAAGGGTTGTCCGAATTGAGATTTCGCCACCATCTGGATGCTGTGCAATGCCGTGCCGGATGGCATTTTCGACCAGAGTTTGTATGGCCATCGGGGGAATTTCGACTTGTCGTGTTTCTGGCGCAATGTCAAATCGATAGCGCAACCTGTCTTCCAACTGGGTGGCTTCGAGTTGGAGATAGTTTTTCACAATTGCCAATTCCTCTTTCAATAGCACACTTCTGGTGTTGCTGACCTGTAGCGCGTATCGAAATAGTTCAGACAGTTTTGAGATCATGTCCCGTGCTCGTGCGGGGTTTTCAATGACCAGTGCACGGATATTGTTGAGGCTGTTAAAAAGAAAATGGGGATTTATCTGGGCTTTTAGTGCCATCAATTCGGCTTCTTGAACCGCTGTTTGTAATTCCCATTTTTCGCGTTCTCCGCGTTTGGTTATGTCAAACAGGTGGAACACGACATATAACAGTGACCATATCCAGAGGATAAAGTTCGTGTTGAGTATTTGGATGCCATACAATTTCCAACGGAATTGTTCAATCGTAAGCGTGTCGTCTATATAAAGATAACCAAAGATCTGAATGCTCTGGCTGATAATCGCAATGACAAGATCGGCTATCAATACTCTGATAAAGAGTTTCCATAAAGGCAGTGTGACCCAATGCCGCTTTTTGAATATGGTTCTGAGCAGGTGTGTCCACAACAAAAGCTGGACACTTCCAAAGACAGTGATCCCCAATGCTTGTGCGGTAATGGTCTGAAAAGCAGATAGGAAAACTGTGTTGAGCAGGCCGTATATTCCCCATCCCAAAATCTGACAGGTCCAATACGCTTTGCTGTGGTTTTTGATCTCAGACATATTGTGCTTACCTGGGAACAGGGGGCGTAGTTGTCTTGCGAGAGAGGAACGAATCAATGGTCGCAAAGTAACCCTCTGGGTCGTCCCACATAATAAAGTGTTTGCCCGTGTCCGTCATCCATATTTCGCAATTCTCCACATGAACGTACTGTTTTTGATACGCGGCCAGTGAGCTTTCTCGCGTTGCGCCCTGAGATTGACCCGAGACCCAGGCTCCCAATACCAGAACAGGTGTTTGTATTTTTTTTATTTCGGTTCGCAAGTCGGTTAAAAATATTTCGTACATTGCTTGTGCAACGGTGTTTGGGTCCGAAGATAGACTCCATACGACAGCCGTGTCTATTTTTGCGGGATCTGTGATCATCATTTTGAGCATAGATGGCGTTGCTTTTTCTCTTTGTTCAGGTGTTTGAGAAAGTATCCAGGCGTGTGTTTGTTCTGCGGGCGCGCGCATAAATTCAACTGTTGCTGCCGGGTTTTGTAATGCGGGTAAAAAGGGCACGGCATCGACAATAATAAGTGCTCCTACGCTTTCGGGTATGCTTGCAGCAACCCACAAAGATAGAAAACCACCCAAACTGTGTCCTGCAAGGATTGGTTTTTTCAGGTTGTTTTCCTGGATGTATGCAATAAGGGCGTCTCTCATGGTTTGCAGATAGTGGTCTGTTTGCACGGGGGGTTGTCCGGCAAATCCCGCGAGTGTAAAGACATGGCATTCAAAGCTGTTCTGGTATCGGTTGACTGTTTCGCGCCAAACGTCTCCAGAGCTACTTAGACCGGGAATTAACATCATCGGATGTCCGGATCCCGTTATTTGTACTTTGAAAGGCTGCGGATTATCTGTCTGTGTAGATGCGGGAATCGGTGTTAAAAGCGCGATGAAGATTGCACTGATTTGCAATATGACGTGTTTCCATTTTGACATGACATCCTCCTTTTGATGGTTAATACTTCTCTGTTGTGATCAATCAAAAGGTAGGCTTCCATCGCGTTTTAAGAAGCAAAAGATGATAAGCGGTTTAACAGGCTGGTGAACGGTCAACAGGTACGATGGTGTATGCTGTTGAGATTCTTTCAGTTTCACATATCAATGGAGATTGAGGAATGACGACTTTCTATCTTATTCGACATGGAGAACCCATTTGGGATTTAGCTGCTGGTGGGAATCTCAAAGGTGCAGAGGAGGGTTGGGCAGCCCATATTATTCCGTTGACCGATAAGGGGATCAGCCAGATTGAGAATGCTTCAAAATTCCTGTCAAATGAAGATCCTCAGATTGTTATTTCATCCCCAATGTCACGGGCGCTCCAATCGGCTGCTATACTCAGCCGGATACTCAATCTTCCACTTCGAGTCGAGTTTGATCTGCACGAATGGATTTGCGGATGGCGCGATTCAATGACACTTGTCGAAGAAACAGAGGCAGAAATGCGTGAGTTGGGAGGTGAGTGGCCTATAGGAGAGACGAGAGATTGGGAGCCGATGTCCAGTGTGCGTGGTCGTGTTGGTCGCGTATTGGAACGATACCGGACCTTTCAGCGTGTTGTTGTTGTGTGTCATGAAATGGTCATCTTTTCGCTGACTGGAAAGAGGATGGGTTTTGCAGAATTTGTAAAGTTAAAAAAGTAAGTGTTTGAGTCCTACTGGTGTCTTAAGAAGTCGATGATAATGTCGGTCGCAACAATCAGGTGGGAAGTTGCCATTTTGACCACAGGTGATTTCTTTGAGTCTCCCAATCGTCCAGATCCGAGGGCTTAAAAGCTTTTCGGAGATTTTCGAGAGATTCAGTGAAAAACTTGGATTTTTCGAATGATTGTACTTCAGGATCGACATGTAGTTTCATAATTCGTTATTCCTGTGACTGATCTGGTTGTGGTGCTGGTGCCTGGATGAGTTCCAGGTCGGAAATGTCGGAGAAGTCGTGGTCGTGGGATGCAAGAGGGTAGCCCAGCATAATCGCGGTTGCAGCGATCCATGCGTCTGATTCCCGCATTTCTCGCCCCGCAGACTTGCGTTCGCTACGCAAGCGGGCACATGTGGTCACCAATTCAGGGCCGGGCCAAATAATCTCGTATTGTTCGAGATGATGCGCGAGTTCGTTCTTTCGTCTGTCCCCCCAACCTTTTGTGTACGCTCCGTACCAAAGCTCTTCCAGTGTCTGGAATGAGATGAGCACGCGACGGCCTCGAATTTGGTTCTGGTAGTACAGTGCTCTGGTATCTTTATTGAAGATGTATGAAACGATATTGGTGTCCAGGATTACCAATTTTAGGATTCCTTTCACCCAGCATCTCGGCCTTCGCGGATGATGCGAATGAACTCATCTACGTCGAAAGGTTCACTAACGGTAACGACTTTATCAGGGTCAAAAATCTTCGGATCCGGGTTGTTGCGAAATGCCTCAAGGTCAAACGGCTCTGACCATGACCGCGTGCTGGTTATCTGTTCTACATAAATGACATCCCATTCGTCATTGTCGTTGAAACGACCGCGGCCTCTGATCTCGACATACTGTGTCGCCAGCCGACGCATGTCGTCGTTCAGTGCCGGATCGAAACGCAATGGTACGACTTTTTGCGGGATGTAGTGCAACTTCGCCGTGCCACAAGCCCAGTTCACTTCCATCAGTCGCCCTTCCACCAGTGCAGACTCATCCAGGACTGGCGGCCTGGTCTTGTCGGACTTCTGTTTTTTTTCTGCGGGGCGGCCTGCAAACAGCGCCTCAACGCTGAGGTTTTCGTTCAGGTCGGGCCACTGGATGCCTCCCCCGGCACATCGCCAGTTGCGTCTTTCTTTGGCAGTGGCGTGTGCGAGCCTGGGATACCATTTCAGGGGCACAGAGATGGTTCGTCCATCAGAGAGTACTGCCGTCAGCGTATCCTCGCTTACTTCCACACGCTCAGCCTGTGGCATGTCAATTGTCGAGATATTCATCTCAGGCCTCCATATTGTACAACTTCTTAGAAGTCCATTCGAGATCACTGGATCCGCGTTTACAAATATCCGTAATTTAAGCGAAAAAACAAGGGTTTATAATGCGTATTTTTAATCTAAAAAGGAATTATATTTAAATCTGAAAGAGATAAGTAATCCACTAAAATGGGTTAAGTCCATATGACATATGCTAAAGGACTTGCATTATGACGCTCTATAGTATATCATAGGTGTAAACAAGCAGTAGAAACCTATTGGCAGAGCCAACAATTTTGCGTCAACTGAATCAATGGCGCGGGGGAGCTACTATAGGAGAGATACATCTCCTATGGTAGATTGTCCGCGCTTTTTTTGTTTTCGAGGCCAGTGATGCACAAAAATTCCTTTGAAGCTCTCTCACGACAAGGAGGTATGAATATGCGAATCGCCATCATCTCTGATATTCACGGAAATGCAGTGGCTTTAGAAGCTGTTTTGAATGATCTCAAAACAGAATCCATTGATCACATTGTGTGTCTGGGTGATACCATCTCTGACGGTCCCCAACCATGTGAGGTTATTGCTCGTTTGAAATCTCTGAATAGTTCTGTTGTTATGGGGAATATGGACGTGTGGTGTCTTGATCCACGTCCTGGTATGGGAAAGAGCAAGAACGCCAGGCGAGGAAATGAAGTTCGATTCTGGGATGTTCGTAAGCTTTCACCTGACGATCTCGACTATATGCGAACATTCCAGGCAACGGTCGAGATACCTCTGGATGCGAATACCAATCTTCTTTGCTATCACGGTTCTCCACGATCCAATGAAGATGCCATCGCTTCTCACACGTCAGATGAGGAGATGGAACGCATGCTGTCTGGTTATCACGCGATGGTATTGGCTGGGGGACATACGCATACACAGATGGTTCGTTATTATGCAGATAGCACGATCGTCAATCCCGGGAGTGTTGGTGCGCCTGTTCCCGCACAGGATCGGACACGCCGGGTTCTTCGAGGTTCGTTGGATGAGTCACACGATAGGGGATATCCTCCCTGGGCAGAATATGGCGTTATTGCCTGGGAGAATAGGAGCCTTCGGATCGAGTTACGCCGCGTGCTGATAGATATCGATTTGCTGGTGAGAAAAACGCGAGAGAGCGGGATGCCACACGCGGATTGGTGGATTCAAAATCGGTATCCCGGTGTGGTTTCCGAGGTATAACCGTCCTGGCATCGACAATAACCCTGAGGAGAAAACCATGCTTCGCTCAATATTTCTCGGATTGTTGGTACCTCTCATTATTGCTTCCCAGGTGCCGTCTCAAGAATCTCAGTCAGTTCTGTCTCGATCTGCTGATTTGACGAAGGATAATGTCTTTCAACGCATTTGGGATAGTGACGAGAATCAACTCTCCGTGAGTCGGCGCACAAAGACAGGGGAATGGGAAGATCCAGAGGCTGACATTCTGTTGGACGAACAGGTGAAGGCATCGGGAGAACGGACTATAGATTTGGCTATGCGCCCTTTGTTCCATAAGGTGAATGAAAGTAAGTTGTTCGATCCCAACCGAACTTATGCCAGCTTCATGAAGCTGTTGGATAACTATGCCATCCGCACTACAGATCCCGAGTTTACCACCGAAGAAGAAGAGGCCGAGCAACAGTATTTTCTATCGCATATTCTCCAAACTCGGCCCATGCAGATCGCCCAAAACTACATTAATCAAGCTCTTGGAGAAAATCTGTCGGAGGCACAGTTTCGTCAGGTACTCCATCGCCTGTGGTTTGAACTGTACACCAATCGCGGGTCAATATACTTCTGTTCTGGGTTTGAGCACGTCTTTGTTGGAGAGGGGAAATACAAACTGCGGCAGGACAATAAACGCGAGATTTTTGGTGACGTTTCGGGATACCATTCCTGGGTCAAGTTCTACTTGGACGAGAAAAATAAACGTGTCAATTTTCGTGGCTATAATTACGACTCACAAGGAACCACGAATCCCAATATAGTCACTCTGCAGATGATTTATACGGTGATGGATACTCTGGGCGAACCTATCGCGAAATTGTTTAAGAGGAAGAGTGGGTTTTTTGTCGGGTCGAGTCCCGAATGTGAAATGGCTATGGCTACAGTCGTCTTTTTCGAGAGTGTGCATGGCAAGATCAGTGACAAACGCCGGGTGACGATCAATGGAGCGACTTACAATCTCGTGTTGTATCGCAGTGCTGATTCCGATGGTAACCGTGGGGATTTTATTCGATCATTCTACCCTATTTTTTTGGGACTGGATGATGTCGAAAAGCCAGATATGGACCCGTCTATTGACGAGGACCTGAAATAGAAGTGGCTCACTCATCTATCCAAAGGATTTGAAAGCATTAGATATTCCGTCCTTCACATATCACACGATGGAAAGCCTCCCACTCTTCTTCTGTCAAGTCAATGGCGACTACTTTATCAGGATCGAAAATCTTCGGATTGGGATCATTGCGAAATGCCTCGAGGTCAAATGGCTCTGACCATGACCGCGTGCTGGTTATCTGCTCTACGTAAATAATATCCCATTCGTCATTGTCTTTGAAGCGACCACGGCCTCTGATCTCGACATACTGTGTCGCCAGCCGACGCATGTCGTCGTTCAGCACAGGATCGAAACACAATGGCACGATCCGTTGTGGGATGTAGTGCAACTCCGCTGTCCCGCAAGTCCAGTTCACCTCCATCAGCCGCCCTTCCACCAGTGCAGGCTCGTCTAAGACCGCCGGTTTTGTCTTGATTGTCGAGATATTCATCTCAGGCCTCCAGAGTGTACTACTTTTCAAAAGTTCATTCGGCATCAATCTCTATTAGTAAATCCGCTGGAATGCCCAGATGCGTTCGCAATGCGCCAATTTGTTCAATAGAGAGCGACCGGGTTCCTTCAAAAAATTCCGCTGTCTGGCGATTACTACCCAGCCACTTTGCCAGATCGTCTCGGCAAAGTTCCTTCTGCCCCAGCATAAAATCAACCACTTCCTGAGGTGTCGATTGTTCGTAGGCAGGCAAATGCGTGTCTTCATAAGCCTGCACCAGTATAGACAGAAACTCCAGTCGCTCATACGCTTCTGATCCAGGCTGGGGATCTGTATCGAGAAGGGTATCGATTTCAGCGACAGCACAATCGTATTCTTCTTCGTTTCTCAATACATGAGGTTTGGTGAAATCGAGTATGTCAGCCATCAGGTACTCCTTTTTACAAAGTGCCTTCTCGCGTACGGCGGGTGTATTTTTAGTATGCTCAGGTGAGGGGCAAATTGTCTGGCGTAAAAATCTGAAGGCCCGCTACTCTTGTATAGTGTCGGGTATTGCGGGTGAGCAGTGGAAGGTCTTGGGAGAGGCAAATACCTGCAATATCGGTATCAACTATCATGTGGGAAGTTGCCATTTTGACCACAGGTGATTTCTTTGAGTCTCCCAATCGTCCAGATCCGAGGGTTTGAAAGCTTCTCGGAGGTTTTCGAGAGATTCAGTGAGAAGCCTGGATTTTTCGAAGGATTGTACTTCAGGTTCAAAATCGGCTTTGGGTCTGATTTCAATACGATCTCCTGGATGGAGTCCCAATTCTTGCTCTGCGGTTTGTTTAGAGATGACAAGATCATCACCCAGGTATTCCAGTTCTACTTTTGGCATTGCTTTTTCTCCACTTAGAAAGTGTGCAGTCATTATGGTGAATATAGCCTTTTTTTTACAAGCTGCAAGTTGTGTTTGGTCTTAGACCATCGGTTTCCCATATCAGTTGATAAAGTCACACCTGACGTAGCTTATTCATATCGCAGGGCATCCACGGGATTGGTACGGGCAACTTTCCACGCCTGATAATTCACCGTGGTCAAGGCGGATGGCAACGGTCAGATAATTTTTTATCATGAGCAACTCTCTTAAAAAGTTATTGGTACCATTGTGCCTGGGCAGAAAATAGTCTGGCATATTCGCCGTTGAGTTTCAGCAGTTCTCGATGAGAATCGGATTCGATGATTTGACCATCCTTCATCACTATGACGCGGTCGGCCAATCGGGCAGCTCCCAGGCGGTGAGATATCATGAGTGCTGTGCGGTTCTCTGTCAGATCTACGAATCGCTCAAACAGAGCGAGTTCTGCTTTGGGGTCTAATGCCGATGTCGGTTCATCGAGTACGACCAGATCCGCATCTTTGAGATAGGCTCTTCCCAGTGCTACTTTTTGCCACTGTCCGCCCGATAGGTCGCGGTCTCCAAATTTTCTTCCGAGATATCCATCCCATCCATCGCTCAGGTCCGAGTGAATATCGAGGATGTCCGCTCGATGTGCTGCAGCATAGAGTCTGGTGTCGTCAGACATGGCGTCCAATTGTCCGAATCCGATATTTTCTCTGAGTTTCAGATCGAATTTTGCATAGTCCTGAAAAACCGCTGCGACGCGACTTTGCACTTCTTCGGGTGGGCGTTTATCCATATCTCCATCTACCATGTAAATTTCGCCTGCGTCGGGAGTGTATAATCCGATGAGTAGCTTTACCAGTGTTGTTTTGCCGGCTCCATTTTCTCCCACGATTGCGATTTTTTCTCCGGCTTTAATTTGTAAGTTCACATTTTTAACTACGGGATCAGTTCTCGATGGATAGGTGAACGTAATATCCCGGGCTGTGATGGCGAGTCCCTGTCTTTTGTTGGATGCCTGTTCAATGTGGGACGGTCTGATCTTCTCGGTTGGCTCTTTTTCTTGCTCTTTCGCAAGCGCGAAGAACTCGAACGCATCGCCCAGAAATTCCGAGTGTTCGAGTATATTGCCCACGCTCTGGACAGTGCCCTGTAAAAAATTTTGGAAACGCGTCGCATAACTGATCACCACGGCCAAGTCGCCAATTGTGGCTTGTCCCATAACAACGGAATAGATAATTAGAGATAGCACACCGGCATAGCTCAGCCATTCCCAAAATCCTCCAAATGCATGATAGCCCGAGTCGCGTTTATAGACGTTCAAGACGTCCTTTTCGCGCGTTCGCCATGAATGCGTCCAACGGTTGTGCAAAAATCTCGACAAATCGAAGAGGCGCACTTCTGCCGCAGCCTGTCTATCTGTGAGCAATTCCTGGTAATAATGTCGCAGCCTGTCGGTCAAGGTGTGTTTTCTTTGCACATCGTACACCATGTGGGCGCGTTTTGATTGCAGGAGAAGAGAGGGGATGATGCCAAGTGCCATGATGGGAATGATCCACGGATGCACGACAAACAAAGTGCCAGCAATTGAAGCGGCAATGGAAAACTGCCAGAGGGGATGGAGCAGACCATTGAGCAATTCTGTGAGGCGGTCGCCCAAATTGTTGTCCGCCCGTCGGAGGCAGTCGTAAAACGCGCTGTCTTCAAATCGGATGAGTGGCGCGTTGGCAGCTTGTTCGTAAATGCGCGATTGTATGTGATGTGTCGCGTGGTCGCGGAGATAGACCATGATAATCGGGCGCAGCATATTCATGGTCATTTCAACCAAAATGGCTGCGATGTAGAGAAGCATATAGGTCGGGATATCCCAGGCGCCGGGCGTGGGGGATTCGACGAGGGCATTGATCAGCCCCCGCATGGCCAAGACATAGACGCTGTAAGAAAATCCCGGTATTACTGTCGTGGCGATTAGGACGACAAAAGCAATGGGATGTGCGCGCCAGAGTTCGAACACCATAGCGACAATAGGACGCCACAGGTTTGTGCGTTGGGATGATTTTTCCTGGCTCATCGGTACCACCTCGCTTGAGATTCAAACATCTCTGCGTACTCTCCGCCTTCGCGCAATAGTTGGTCGTGTGTACCTTCTTCCACAACGGTTCCTCCGCGAAAGACGAGGATGCGGTCTGCCAAACGCGCTATGCCGAGTCGGTGGGCGATCATCAATGCGGTGCGTCCGGTAGCGAGTTCCCGAAAGCGTTCAAAAATTGCGAGTTCAGCCATTGGGTCCAGGGCGGCAGTGGGTTCGTCGAGGACGAGTATTTCAGAATTTCGGAAAAAGGCTCTTGCGAGTGCCACGCGTTGCCATTGCCCTCCCGAAAGATCGACACCACCCATTTCGGGACCGATGAGTGTGTCGTATCCCTGGGGCAAAGAGGCGGTTATATCCGCACCTACTTGCACAGCGGCGCGATGTACAGCGCGCTTCTGTTCTTCGGTTTGGATCTGGGATAGGGCGATATTTTCGGCGAGGGAAAGATGGTAGCGGACATAAGATTGCATTACGGCTGAGTACGAATGATAGAGCAGGTGGGGTTCTATGTCTTGATAATCAATACCGTCGGCTAAAATCGCGCCTGAATCGGGGCGATAGAGGCCCAATAACAGGCGGACAAAGGTGGTTTTGCCCGATCCATTTTCGCCGACAATGGCGACTTTTTCGCCAGCGTTGATTTCGAGATTCAGGTTTCGGAGCGCAGGGATTTCGCTTCCGGGGTAGGTATAGGTCACATTTTTTGCGACAATGCCATGGCGCAAGGGTTTTGGAAATGGTCTGGTATTTTTTGTTGGGTCAGCAGATGGGGCACTGTATTCGGGCAGGTCGAGAAAATGGCGCAGGTCTGACGCATAACCCGATGATTCTCCCAGTTGGCGAAGTGCCAAAACGATCAAATACATGGGGTCGAGTATGCCCGAAACCGCTTGAAAAAAGATCGTATAGAGACCGGGAGATGCATCTACAGATGGGCTGACGGCAATCCAATATAAGGCACCTATACTTGCCAGGACGCTGATGCCATACGTCCCAAATTGTTTGAGATCTACCCGGATGGCCTCACGGCGCAATTCATTTCTGGATTCCCAATAGAGCTTTGTCCACCTGTCGATCAAATACTGTTTCAAATCATAGAGACGCGCTTCTTTGGCTGTATTGCGGTCAACTATTATGGCGCCGTAATAATCTGCCAAACGCCGCTTAAATGTTTGGCGGCTCAAGACAGACCAGACATCTTGACCGCCCTTCATGGCTATCCAGATAGACACTCCTGTAAGTCCTACTACGCCCATCAGGATAAATGGGTGGATGATCCAGAGGACAGCACCATATCCGATCAGGCTGGAGAGGTTGCGAACGACGCTCATGATCTGGTCTAAAATATCAGGTCCTTTTTGTTCGGTTTGAGACATGGCGCGCGTGAGTTCGTCGTAATAGCCCGTGTGCTCGAATTGTTCTAATGAGAGGCGAGGGGCTTTGGCTATGACGAGGCGGGTCAGTTCCCTGCCAGCGGCTTGTTGGAATTTACCGCTCAACCATGGGTCTATCCATCCCACCAATCGCTGAATAAAAAGTCCCGCGAGAAGGAAGGTTAGATAGGTAAATACCGGGTTCAGAGATCCGCTGGATCGAACCACATCGACCACAGCATCGATCAGATACTTGGTAATCCACAGGTTGATGGGCAGTACGAGGCTGCGAATGAGGGACGTAAACGCCCATAAGAGAGCCGGAGCTGGTGCCACCTTCAAGACGAGGCGCAATAACCAGATCAGATTCAGGAATTGTTTGAAGGTTCCGAGGTGATCTGCCCTGAATACTGGAATGGGCTTAGGTTGAGCTGAAGAGTGGTGAATATTTGGGATATTCATAGAAGTAGCTCACTCATATCGCAACGCATCAATGGGATTGGAATGCGCTGCGCGAATGGCTTGCATGCTCACGGTTCCAAAGGCGATGATCAGGGCCATTATCGCGCTTGCAACAAATGGCAAGACATTCAGATCTGTCTGATAGGCAAATCCAGAGAGCCAGTCGCGCATCAGATAGTAGGCGATTGGCCAGGCGATGAGATTGGCGAGTAGAACGAGAAATATAAATTCTCGGGAGAGCAGGATGACCAGATGCGGTGTGGATGCGCCCAGTACCTTGCGGATGCCGATTTCTTTGGTGCGCGATTGAACCATAAATGCCGCCAGTCCGAATAACCCCAAACACGCCACAAAAATTGCCAGCAGTGAAAATACCCCGAGCACTTTGCCGGTGAGGTGTTCGTCAAAATAGTACCACCGTATGATTTCATCCAAAAAGTGATATTCAAAAGGCGCATCTGGCACAAAGCGTTTCCACTGCGTTTCGAGAAAGGACAGGGTTTGCGCGGTGTTTTCTGGTCGGATGCGCAGGGCCAGCGAAGAAAATAGTTTCCAGCGGGCCACGAATCCCATGGGTGCGATTTCTTCCCGTAGCGTCAAACTGTGGTAGTCTTTCACAACGCCAATTACGGTCAGAGTTGGATTTATCAATGCCTGCCACTCGATCTGTTTGCCAATCGGGTCGTCCTCCCAGCCGAGCAGGCGTACGGCTGTTTCATTCAAGATAATCGCCTGAGAAGTATCGCTGGCAACATCGGCTGAAAAGGCGCGACCGCGAAGCACGGGAATGTCAAATATTTCAAAAAAGGAATCATCGACTTCGTTCATGCGAATTGTCCGTTCTTTTGTTCGGTCTCCATCGGGCCAGATTAAGCGCGGTCGTCCGCCGTATCCCGAGATGTCGTATCGCAGTGCTGACGCGCTGAGGATATTGGGATGTTCGAGAAAGACCTGTTTGACCATCTGGTGGCGTGCCGAAAGGCGCATTTGTGGATCGAGTTCATGCTCACGGTCGTGAGCAAAGATCGGCAAACTCACAATGTGGTCGCGCGTGAAACCCATATCTTTGGTTTCTATAAATCGCAGTTGCTGATAAACGATCAGGGTGCAGATCACAAGCAAAATGGACATGCCGAATTGAAAAATCACGAGTCCTTTCTTCAACCATGCAGAACCCGAGGAGGAAGATGCACTGCTTTTTAACGCTGTGACCGGGCGAAAAGAGGAGAGGAAAAATGCCGGATACCATCCCGCCAGCAATCCGACCAACAATGTGAATGCCAGTACCGCTGGCGCACAGGCCATTATTGTAGCTGCATTGAGGTGCAAATCGCTGTACACAAATTGATTGAATAAGGGTAGGAATAACTCAACCAGTACAAGGGCAATCAGCAGGGCGGCGGAGGTTAAGAGTAGAGATTCGCTCAAAAACTGGACCATCAGTTGTGAGCGATGCGCGCCAACGACTTTTCGCACGCCGACTTCGCGATTGCGGGTGACAGCGCGTGCAGTCGCCAGATTTGTAAAGTTCACGCACGCAATGACCACTACGATCAGTCCAATAGCTGCCAACATGTAAATTTGTTGTATGGGGCTGTCGGCAGCCGGGTCAAAATCGGATTTACCATACAGGTACACGCGGTGTAGGGGCTGTAGATGATAGGCGTTTTTTGCTGCAACTTCATCCCCCATATACTGTTTGATCAACGACTGCATTTTCGCCTGGAGAGTTTCTGCGTTTTGTCCTGCTTTTAATAGCACATAGGTGTTTACTGGCCGCCACGATAGCAAAGGCCGCCACATCGTCCACGCCCGTTGCGTCTCTTCTACAGGGGGTATTGTGGTTGAGAGTATTTGAAAATAAAGTTCTGGCGAGAGATGAGGCTCCTTTACAATGCCGGTAACTGTGTACTCGCCAGGGAAACTGTTGTCGTCGATTGAAACTGTTTGGCCCATTGGGTCTGTATCGCCAAACAAGTGTTGCGCCATGTCGTCGGTAATGACCACAGAGTAGGGCAGGCGAAACGCGGTCTCTAAGTCGCCTTTTATGAGGGGAAAATCAAATACGTCCAAAAAGTTGTCATCTGTCAGTGCAAAGGAGTATCGACCCTTGCGCTCGCCGTATTGTGCAGATACGCCCCCCCACCAGATACGCACGGTTGTTTCTACTTCGGGAAATGTTTCTTTCAGCACAGGACCGAGTGTACCTGATGTACCGATGCCATAAGTTGTGCGTGTGCTGCCGCGTTGTTCTCGAATTACTTTGTAAATGCGGTCGCCCAGGGTGTGAAAACGATCTGCTGCAAATTCCTGCTGGATATACAACAGGATCAGAATGCCACACGCCAGGCCGATGGCGAGGCCCAGTACATTGATGGATGTGTACAATTTGTGCCGCATCAAATTGCGGATCGCAACGGTCAGATAATTTTTGATCATGAGAAGATCCTTAAGACATTTCGGCACTGGCTCTGAACATTTTACTCCTCCTGTAAATACAGAATTGCAAAACCACTGGAAATTCACGATATTTAAACACGAGAATCAAGAGGAAATTCGCATTGCATGTTGGAGATTTTTTATGAAAACCGAGCGTTGGACAATCCCAGGGATTATCAAAGACGGTGTGGTTGTGCCCCAGAGCAATACCCCCTTGCCCAATGGCATCTATGTAGATATTCTCATTCGTCCTGTGGATATGACGCCTGAACTCAAGTCCGAATTAGACCAGTGGGACAAGGCGAGCGATGAGGCATGGACACTGATTGATCAATGGGAGGCAGAAGAGCGGTGAATGTTGGCGACATTCATTGGGTCGATCTGCCCTCCGCCAATGGCCATGAGCAACGCGGGCGTCGTCCCGCCGTGGTTTTACAAGATGACAACTATGGTGATAGCTTACCTGTTGTACTTGTGATACCTCTGACGACAGTAAGGTCAGCAACCCGTTTTGCTGGTACGACATTCATTCGTCCCACACCAGAAAATGGGTTGCAACACGAATCGGTGGCACTCGTATTTCAACTGAGGGCGATTGACCGACGTCGCCTTCAGGAACGCATTGGGAATGTGAGTACTCAGGTTTTGAACGCAATATTTGAGGAGCTTGGAAAACTTACAGGGCGCAACCTTTGATAGCTCACTCATATCGCAGGGCATCCACGGGATTGGTGCGAGCGACTTTCCACGCTTGATAACTCACTGTGGTCAAGGCGATAAACAACGCCAGAAAACCACTCAGAACAAACGCCCATATTTCCAGGTCAATGCGATAGGCGAAATCCTGTAGCCACCTGTTCATTGCATAATAGGCAATTGGCCAGGCGATGAGATTGGCAATGCCGACGAGCAGAGCGAACTCTTTCGACAACATGAGCACGAGATTAGAAACGGATGCGCCCAATACTTTGCGGATGCCGATTTCTTTGATGCGCAGTTGTGCGGTGAAGGAGGCGAGTCCGAACAGTCCGAGGCTTGCGACAAAGATGGCGAGGATGGAGAAGAGGCCAAAGAGCGTGCCTATTTGTTCTTCTGTGCGATAGAGTTTGTCGTAATCGTCGTCGAGGAAGAAATAGTCAAATGGTTTATTCGGTGCGATTTCCTTCCATTGTGTCTTCAGAAAACTGAGTGTGCCTGCGACATCATCGGAACGAATGCGGATAGCAAAATACTCAGACCACCTTTCCAGTGTGGTGATAATCAAAGGTTCTATTTTATGATGTAGGGACTGATAGTGAAAGTCTTTCACTACACCTACGACCTCTCCTCTATACTGTACCTCCATCTTGCCACCCTGTGGCCATATATTTTCTACTTCCTTACCCACACATGAAGTCCATCCAAATTTTTGCATGGCGGCTTCATTCAGGATAAGTTCTCCCTCTCCGTCATTCATCATATCTTTTGCAAAGCCCCTGCCCTCTACAAGTTCAAGGCCATAAGTCGAGATAAATTCGCGATCGACCACAATCATGTTCATCATTAAACCATCCTGAGATGCTCCATCAATAGGGGAGCGAAACAGACTGGTGGGAAATTGTCGTCCCGGGATATTCGAAGACGTTGAAGTGCTCAATACATTTGCATACCCCGATAATCGCGATTTATATCGCTCTATTACCCGCATACCGGGATAGGGCGTGACAATGACATGCTCTTTACGGAAGCCGAGTTTCTTGTTTCTGATATAATCCGATTGATGGTAAACGACAACTGTCCCAATGATGAGAATGATCGAAATGACAAACTGAAATACGACGAGGGTTTTGCGGGAACTGGAGGTTTTCAATCCTCGCCTCAGGGTGCTTTTTAAGACCTCTACTGGCTGAAAAGCCGAGAGGAATAAGGCGGGGTAAATCCCAGAGAGCAGCCCTGCAAATAAGGCAACACTGAGCAGGGCCAATACGACATGCCAATTACTCGCGTAATCCAATACCAGTTCGCGCTGGATAAAGGCGTTGAACGCTGGGAGTGAGACTTCAATCAGAACAATGGCAAACAGTAGAGCCACCAATGCCAGCAATATGGATTCGGCCATAAATTGACGGATTAGCTGTGCGCGGTTGGCACCAACGACTTTTCGCATGCCAACCTCTTTTGACCGGGTCGCTGAGCGAGCCGTGGAGAGGTTCATAAAGTTGATACAGGCGAGCACGAGGACGAAAAGAGCAATGACCAGGAAGAGATAGACATACCGAATATCGCTGTTTTCGCTCATTTCCCCTCCCAGGTGAGAATGCAAATGAATATCAGTTAGGGGTTGCAAGAAGTACCTGGCAAAGCCACTGGCTTTGAGCAGTTCACCTGCATGTGTCTCAATAAAATTGGGCAATTTCGCTTCTAATCCCTGGGCAGAATCTCTTTTCTGAAGCAGCAAATAGGTATAAAAATCATGTCGTAGCCAATTTGACTGATGATCGCGAGACATAGGAGATGCAAGAAGATTGAATTGGAAATGAGAGTTGTGAGCCGTGTCCTTCAATACACCCGTCACCTTAAATGCCTTATCATTGAACGACAGGATTTGTCCCACCGGATCCTGTTCGCCAAAATACTTCTGTGCTATTGCTTCTGTAATCACAACAGAATGAGGTTCCGAAAATGCTGTCTCAGAATCCCCCTTGCTGAGTGGGAAATTGAAGACTTCAAAGAAATTTGGATCGGTAAACACAACACCATTTTCATAAAAGAAATGACCGTGTTGATCCCCAACAAGCGTTTTGGGATCAGCTCTGGAAAACCGCACAGCCTCTATCACTTCGGGATAGTCTTTGACAAGTGCGGGTCCTATTGGCAATGGCGTGATTGCATAATGACTCAGGACCCCAGCGACTTTCGCTTCTATGGCAACCCGATAGATTCGGTCTGCGTGTTCGTGGTGCTGGTCATAGCTCAGTTCGTCTTGCACATAGAGCAGGATGAGGATGCAACAGGCCATGCCGATGGCGAGACCGAGGATGTTGATGGCAGAGAATGTTTTGTTTCTGGCGATGTTGCGGATGGCAACGGTCAGATAATTTTTGATCATGATTTTAAACCCCCAGTTTCACTCATCTCGCAATTCTTTTACAGGGTCTGTTCGCACAATGCGCGTGGTGTGATATGAAATTGCCACAAGTGCCAGGGCGATACAGCCAATCGCCGGTCCTGCAAAGTGCATTGGCTCCAGTGGTGTTTGAAAAGGGAAGCGTTGCAAGTACGCACGCATCGCAAAAAAGGACATGGAGGTTCCAATGATACACCCAATGACAGCAAGACGGACTATGGGCAAGGATAGCAAGACAAAGAGGGCGTGTGCGGAAGCTCCCAGAACTTTGCGAACGCCAACTTCTTTTGTGCGGCGAGACAGCATGTGCATGGCAAGCCCGATCAATCCCACACAGGCGACTATAATCGCCATGAGCGAAGCCGTATAGCCGATGGATTGATACATTTTTCGGGGATCCCGAATGGAATTTACAAGGTCATCCTGCAAAAGGCCGAACTGCGGTGTAATACTTGGCGCGACCTCGAGCCAGAGTTGCTTTAATATGGCTTCGGTTTCTGTTGCCATGTCCGGGTGGAGGCGCACCAGAATAGCCCGAATCGCGGTTTCGGGGTCTTTGTGAATGACCAGCGGACCCATAGGGGGCAATATATTTTGAAAATAAAAATCAGGAACGACGCCTACTACCTGGGGGTGCTCAACTTGTCCTACTTGAAATGGAAATGTCTGACCAGGTGCGTGTGTCCATTCAAATCGCTTTGCGAAGTGTTCGTTGACCAAAACTTCGTTGATCGGTCCGTTTGGATCCAGATTTTTTCCTGAGACCAGATCTATGCCGAGTGTTTTTAGAAAGTCGCCACGCACTTTGTAATGCCATATTATCGTTTCTGAATGGGTCAGCTTTTGCATGCCTGCCGACCACAATACTGGGATGTTATTCACAGCGGCCATTCCGACAACTCCTGGGAGTTGCTCTGCCTTTTGGCGAAATCGCTCGTAATAGACTTCTGCTTCGTCCCCTGGAACTTTGGGCTGTATGACCATTAAGTGGCGCATGTCGAATCCCCTATCCATAGACGTGAAGTAATTGATTTGATGCACCATAATTGTGGAGGATGCCACCAAAAATACAGCTACTGCAAATTGAACAATCAGCAGAAATCGGCTCAGGCGTGCTCTCTGTCCCGGAAATGTCTCACTTTTGAGGGCATTTACGGGCTGAAGCCGGGACAATAGCCACGATGGGTAGAAGCCCGCCAGAATTGCCAATAGGACGGGCAATACAAGGATGAACAGGAATCCTGTGATATTCCCCTGAAGCTGAGGCTTATAGTGGGGAAAGAAGGGAAAGAGAGATGCAAAATGGGGAAGCAATAGTTCGTTTGCGCTTAGTGCCAGTCCCATTGCGATAAAACAGAGAATTAACGATTCGAGGATGGTCTGCCCAATAATATGGCGGCGTGTTGCACCGAGGGTTTTGCGTATGCCGACTTCGGTGCCACGCGTCATGAGTCGGCCAATGGTTACGATGCCAAAATTGACGGCTCCTACAATGAGTACGAGAAGTCCCACCAGAGATAGCAAGACCAGAAAATGTTGCGGCATGTACCTGACTTGAAGTCCGGACATCTCGAATTTGGGCAATGCAGACAGGGGTTGAAGATGGACATGAAAGGGAGACGCTTCCTTTGTCCATTGCCCTTCGGCGCGATAGTTGTCACTCTGTTTGGCAAAATAAGTGTCTGAAAAGTAGGGCAATCGGTTCTTTATGTGATCGGGGGTAATATTTTTTTTGAGGTGTAAGAAGAGCATGGCTTCAAATTCACCTCGCGGATCAGACTCTGCACGCGGAATCAGGTGCTGATATGGGATGAGCATATCGAACTGCAAGCTCGAACGGTGCGAAAGCGTTTCGACGATGCCGCTTATGGTAAAATGTTCACGCACATTGTTTCTCACCAGGGTCAACGAGGTCCCTACTATGTCGGCGATTGCTCTGTCACGCGATAGTTTTTCTGCGAGTGTTCGAGAGATGAGTATGTTTTGTGGATGTGACAGGGTCTCGGGATTTCCGTAAAGCACGGGGAATGAAAAGAGCGACAAAAACGAGGGATCGACATACGCTGCCTGATCTCTTCGGAAATGTTCGTCTCCGTAGAGATATGTAAGATAGCTTAACCGGTATCGACAAACTGTTGCCAATTCGCGCAGTTCATCCGCGAGCAGCGGCCCGGCATGGGCGCGAAAAGATGCGTGTTGCCGCTCCCTTTCGGTCTGAGCCATTTCACTGGTGCGATAGATCCATTGGATTCGATCTGCGTTGTCGTGGAATTCATCTCGCGTGCGATAGCGGTCTTCGACAATGACAAATACCATCAACGCACACGTAATGCCCACTGTTAGACTCAACACACTCATCACACTGGCAATCCGGTCGCGTTTGAGTCGCCGCCAGGCGATTTTGAGGTTTTTCATTTTGTACCTCCAGTGGCCCCAGTCTCACTCATCTCTCAAGGCGTCTGCCGGGTTTGCGCGTGCTGCTTTGAGGGTCTGGGTGGTGACGGTTGTGAATACGATGAAGAACAAGACAAGGCTGCCGAGTAAGAAGGTGCCAATACCCAATTCGGTGCGATAGGCGAAGGTTTGTAACCATTGATTGGTCGCGTAATAGGCGATGGGGAATGCGATGAGGCTCGATAGGGCGATGTAGAGGACAAATTCTCGTGAGAGTAGGGATAGGATTTGCGTTTGGGATGCACCCAATACTTTGCGAATGCCGATTTCTTTGGTGCGTCGTGCGACAGCTAATGCAGCCAGTCCGAAAGCGCCGAGTGCAGCGATGAAGATGGCAAATCCGGTGGCGTATTGGATCATTTGATTCCAGCGTTCTTCTTTTTTGTATTGTTTGTCTAAGGCTTCGTCGATGAATGAGAAGTTGAATGCGTGGTTGGGGGCGATTTTTTCCCACTGTTCTTTGATAAATGCGATGGTGCCGGGTACATTTTTGGGGTGAATGCGAACCAACAAGCGTCCAGTGTATGTGCTGAGTGGCAGGACAGCGGGTCTGATTTTGTGATGCAGAGAGCGAAAATGGAAATTTTGAACAACGCCGATGATGGTTCTTTCTTTTGATGAGCCGCCGTATTTGATTGTTTTGCCAACCGGGTCTTCTATGTCGAATTTTTCGACGAGTGCTTCGTTTACAATGACAGCTTCCTTTTGATCTGTTGGAAAGTCTCTGTTGTATTCTCGACCTGCAGCGAGTTTTATGTCGAGTGTTTTGAACAAGTCGTAGTCAATACTAATACCTTCAACGGGTTGTTCTGGACTTCCCTGATATGTTACATAGGTTGACATACTCATGTCGTTGTTTAGACGGTGGTTGATCCAGGTCGTGCTGATCACGGCATGGTGAGACAGCAGGGCATCTCGAAAAGCCGTTTCTGTGGTTTTGTTTTCTTTTTTTAGATCACTGGTCCAGATGGCGATAACGTGTTCGGTTTGATATCCCAGTGGTTGGGTCCGCAAGTATGTGAGTTGTTTGCCCATCATCAGGGTGGTGATGATGAAGAATATGGATAGGGCGAACTGAAAAATGATTAATATGTTGCCGAACCGATTGCCCGTTTTGGTCTGCAATTTGCTCGCGATGATTTGGGTTGGCTGCATTCGGGATAGGATAAGGGCGGGATAACCCCCTGCTGTGATGCCGACGAGGCTGACGAGAAGAATGAGAAAGGCAAGTGTTGTGGGGTTGAGACCGTCGGTCAAGGATAGGGATTTCCCAGATAGGTTATTGAATGTTGGCAATGAGAGTTCTGCGATGGCAATGCCGGCGATGAGTGCGATGGTGATGAGTAAGAGGGATTCGCCGATAAATTGGTTTGCAATCTGCATGCGTTTCGCGCCGACGACTTTTCGCAAGCCGACTTCTCGCGCCCGGGTTGCCTGTCGTCCGAGGGTTAAGGTTGTGAAGTTGACGCAGGCGATAAACAGGACGAGGATTGCAATGCCCGATAATATGTATGAGTAAACGGGATTACTGCGACGGCTTACGTGCATAGTTTGATCGAAGTGCATCTGGGTGAGTGATTGAAGTTTGATCAAGTTTTCGCTCTTTTCGTCCCACCAGTTTTTGGTCCATTGAGGAAATTGTTGTTCGAGACTATTGGGGTGTACATTTGGGGGGAGCATCATGAAAGTAAATATGCTGTAGGAATTCCATCTGTCTTCGACCTTGCTTTGTTCAAAGGGTAGTAGTACGTCAAATTGAATCGTGGAGTTTTTGGGCGCGTTTTGCACAATGCCTGTGATGGTGTAATCCTGGATTTCATTTTTGTATTCAATTGGAAGCACTGCTCCGACTGGGTTGGTGTTGTTGAAATACTTCTGCGCGGTTTTTTCTGTTATGAGTGCGGAGTATTTGTCTTGAAGGGCATGGGATAGATCGCCTCGAAGGATTGGAAAAGAAAAAATGTCGAGGAAGTTGGGATCGGTAAAACCCAACTTTGCCCGAAAACCGCGATTTTCTGTTCCAATTTTCCCCGTGCGAGATATGAAACGAACAGTCTGCATGTCTGGGAATGCATCCCTTAGAGCGGGTCCGAGGGGGCCGGGTGTTACACCGTGAACGCGCTCGTTTCGGCCTTTTATATAAACCCGATAGATGCGGTCGGCGTTTTGGTGAAAGGTATCATAGGTCCATTCGTTGTGAACGAAGAGATAGGTGAGGATGCAGAATGCGAGGCCGATGGCAATGCCGATGATGTTGATGGCCGAGTAGATGCGGTGCCTGGCGAGGTTGCGGAGCGCTGTTTTCAGGTAGCTGCTGAGTAGAGATATTTCACCGAACATGGGTTTCTCCTTTGCAGGATGGGAACTGATCACTCATATCTCAAGGCGTCAATGGGATTGGATCGCGCTGCGCGAATGGCCTGCATGCTCACGGTTCCAAAGGCGATGATCAGGGCCATTATCGCGCTTGCAACAAATGGCAAGACATTCAGATCTGTCTGATAGGCAAATCCAGAGAGCCAGTCGCGCATCAGATAGTAGGCGATTGGCCAGGCGATGAGATTGGCGAGCAGAATGAGCAATATAAATTCGCGGGAGAGTAGCATCACCAGATGCGGTGTGGATGCGCCCAGTACTTTCCGCACGCCAATTTCTTTGGTGCGAGATTGAACCATGAATGCGGCCAGTCCGAACAGTCCCAAACAGGCTACAAAAATTGCCAGTAGTGAGAATATCCCGAGCATTTTGCCGGTGAGTTGCTCGTTGTAATAGATCCAATCTATGATTTCGTCCAGAAAGTGATATTCGAAAGGCGCATCTGGTATAAAGCGTTTCCACTGCGTTTCGAGGAAGGATAGGGTTTGCGCGGTGTTTTCTGGTCGGATGCGTAAAGCCAGTGAATAAAACATCTTCCAGCGGGCCAAAAACCCCATGGGGGCTATTTCTTCTCGCAGCGTCAAATTGTGGTAGTCTTTTACAACGCCAATTACGGTCAGGGACAGGTTGTCATATGCTGGTAACACAATCTGTTTGCCAATCGGATCTTCTTCCCATCCGAGCAGGCGCACTGCTGTTTCGTTTAAAATAATTGCCTGAGAGGTATCGCTGGCAACATCGGCTGAAAAGGCACGACCACGAAGCACGGGGATTTCAAATGTTTCAAAAAACGAGTCGTCAACTTCGTTTATGCGAAATGTTCGTTCTTTTGTGCGATCCCCATCGGGCCAGGCCAGTCGCAGTCGTCCGCTGTATCCCGAGATGTCGTATCGCAGTGCCGATGCGCTGAGGATATTGGGGTGTTCGAGAAAGACCTGTTTGACCATCTGATGGCGTGCCGAAAGGCGTTTTTGTGGGTTTGGCTCTCTGGCAAAGTCATGGACAAAAATGGGTAAACGCACAATGTGATCGCGTGCAAAACCCATGTCTTTGGTGTCTATAAATCGCAGTTGCTGATAAACGATCAGGGTGCAGATCACCAGCAAGATAGACATGCCGAATTGAAAAACTACGAGTCCTTTCTTCAGTCCAGTGGAACCCAATGAGGAAGCCCCACTGTTTTTTAGCACTGTGACCGGGCGAAAAGAGGAGAGGAAGAATGCTGGATACCATCCCGCCAGCAGTCCGACCAACAATGTTAGTGCCAGTACTGCTGGCGCACCTGCTATTACTGTAGTTGCGTTGAGGTGCAAATCGCCGCGCACAAATTGGTTGAATAAGGGCAGGCATAACTCGACCAGTGCGAGGGCAATCAGCAGGGCGGAACAGGTTAAAAGCAGGGATTCGCTCAAGAACTGAACCATCAGTTGCGGGCGATGCGCGCCAACAACTTTTCGCACGCCGACTTCGCGCTTGCGGGTGACGGCTCGTGCAGTTGCCAGGTTTGTAAAATTCACGCAGGCAATGACCACGAGGATCAGTCCAATAGATACTAGCAGATAAATTTTTTGAATCGGGCTGTCGGCCATCGGGTCAAAATCGGATTCGCCATACAGGTACACGCGGTGCAGGGGCTGTAGATGATAGGCGTTTTTTGCTGCAATATCATCTCCCATATGCTGCTTGATCAATGGCAGAAGGGGATAATGAGGCCAACGAGACTTATTTTCAGCCGCGACTTCATCCCCCATATACTGTTTGATCAACGACTGCATTTTTGTTTGCAGGCTTTCTGCGTTTTGTCCTGCTTTTAATAGCACATAGGTGTTTACCGGACGCCAGGATTGCGTAGGTCGCCACATTGTCCACACCTCTTGCGTTTCTTCTACGGGGGGTATTGTGGTTGAGAGTATTTGAAAATAAAAGCCAGATGAGAGATGTGGTGCTTTTACGATGCCGGTAACTGTGTACTCGCCTGGGAAACTGCGACTATCGATTGAAAATGTTTGGCCCATTGGATCCATATCACCAAATAAGTGTTGCGCCATGTCGTCGGTAATGACCACAGAGTAGGGTGTGCGAAACGCGGTTTCTAAGTCGCCTTTTATGAGGGGAAAATCAAATACGTCCAAAAAGTTGTCATCTATGAGTGCCAGGGAATATTGACCCTGGCGTTCGCTGTATTGTGCAGATACAGTCCACCGCCAGATACGCACCGTTGTTTCTACTTCGGGAAATGTTTCTTTCAGCACAGGACCGAGTGCGCCTGATGTGCCACTGCTATAAGTTGTTTGTGTGCTGCCGCGTTGTTCTCGAATTACTTTGTAAATTCTATCACCTAGGGCGTGAGTGCGATTTACTGCAAATTCCTGCTGGATATACAACAGGATCAAGATGCCACACGCCAGGCCGATGGCGAGGCCCAATACATTGATGGAGGTGTACAATTTGTGCCGCATCAGATTGCGGATCGCAACGGTTAGATAATTTTTGATCATGGTCTTATCTCCTGTTCCGTCCAGCTATTTCGCAGCAAGAAGTCAGCCATTCAGCTTTCAGGTAAGTGAACGTATTAAAATAACAAGCAATTTTTGTGCCAGAATATTCTTTTCTATGTTTTACAAGGGGTTATGAAAATTCGTACTCTGAACTCAGTTTAATAAGTGTCCGATTTTGATACAGTGGTGTCCGAAAATGAACACTTATAATAAAAACAGGCACATTGTTTTGATTGCAATGTGCCTGTTGTATTATGCGTAGAACTATTATTTATTACATCACCCAGCATCAACCTCCGTGCAGTTTTACAGTTTGCCTTTCATATTTCGATCAAAGAATACGCTCACCACCCTCCAGGGCGTAACGGTGGTGTTCACGGCTACGCGCAGCACACGGTTACCCTGTTCCGGGATGATCCGAAAGAATCGCTCTACCTCAGGGTCCTTCGGGTCGGATATACGCAACATCGGTTCGGCTACCACCCGTTCGATCCACTCTTGAGGGATCATGCGTTCTGTCCTTGCAAGAACCGCATGTTTGCTAAATTCCAGCTTTATCGATCCGGTTGCCATATCGCGCTCATGGCTTTAAGGTACGCGGCGGAATATATCTAAAACAAAAACAATAGTTCTTGTAGGGAACGGTCAAGCGGTCTCAAATTCCAGGGTGGAGAGCTTCAGATTGGAGGAGCGTTTGGAGAGATAGAGCAGTTCTACGCCCACCACTTCGTTTGATGCATTGTAATCGAGCACCACGCCCGGCGAGACCTCTTCTGACTCGACAATAGTAGAGTCGTCAAGGCGCAGATAGAGCGCGTCGGCTTCCTTATCGATATGTAGTTTCATAATTTGTTGCCTCCATCGTGTACTATTTTTCAGAAGTCCATTTGGGATCAGCATATCCGTATTTACAAATATCTGCAATTTAAGCAAAAAAACAAGGGGCTATATGACTTACTCATCTCGCAACGCATCCACGGGATTGCGGCGCGCGGCTTTCAATGTTTGAAAATTCACCGTCAACAATGCGACTATGAGGGTCAGTATCCCTGCGATGCCAAAAACGCCTATGCCCAGTTCAATGCGATATGCGAAATTGGTCAGCCATTGATTCATCATCCAGTAGGCAACAGGATAGGCGATGATATTGGCGACCAGTAGCAGTTTGATAAAATCTCTGGAAAACAACCACATGACATGATGGACAGAAGCCCCCAGTACCTTCCGAATCCCAATCTCCTTTGTCCGCCGCGCAACCGCCAGTGACGCCAGCCCGAACAATCCCAAACACGAAAGCAGAACAGCCACCAGTGCCGAGTGGCTCAATACGCGAAACCAATAGACTTCATTGGCATATTGTCGATTCAGGTTTTCATCCAAAAACGAGAGTTCAAATGGCATATTGGGTGCAACTTTTTCCCATGTGCTTTTGAGCATTTCGATTGTTTCAAAAATTTGGCCCGGGCGCATACGAATGAGTAAAAACGGGCCGTATTTATAATTTTCCATCAGCAACGCCAGCGGCTCAATCCGGTTGTGCAGAGATTTTATGTGAAAATCGTGTACGATACCAATGACAACGGGATCTTTAACGCCATTCCTTCCAAAGCCCGCCAGCGTTTTTCCCACCGGGTTTTCAAGGCTCAATTGCTTTGCCAGAGTTTCGTTGATTAATACGGCTTTATCTCGATCTGTGGGATGGTCTTCTGAAAAATTTCGGCCAGCGAGAAGCGGTATCTCCAGGGTAGAGAGATAATCGACATCTACGCCAATCACCTTTATCTCAACTATCGAGCCATCGGGCAACGAGTAATTGGACCAGGAATAACCACTTTCTGTTGTGAGTGTGCGATCCGTAATTGTAACACCCTCAATGCGCGAGTCGTTTACAATGGCTTCCTTATAGGGTTTTGCCAACTGCCGATTTGTCTTAATAATGGCGACTTGCTCTTCGTTAAAGCCCAGATTTTTGTTCCGCACATAATCTTGCTGTTGAATCATTATACCTGTGCCAATGATGAGGGCTATGGATGCCGCGTATTGCAGAATGATTAATGTGCGCGTCAAAAGATTGCGCCCACCAGGGCGTGCTTCGCCTTTCATGGCTAAAACAGGTTGAAATCGCGACAAGACCAGAGCGGGATAACTGCCAGCGATTAGCCCGACAATGCCGAGCAGGAGCAGCAATACCCACCAATCGTCAAAATAAGCGAGGGTCAACTTTTGATGCACAAATCCGTTGAATACGGGCAAAAGAATTTCGGTAAGTGCGGTGCCTACGAGTAAGCCCAAAAAGCTCAACACCAGTGCTTCACTCCAAAATTGTTGAATAATCTGACCGCGGTTAGCACCTACTACTTTGCGCAATCCCACTTCTTTTGCTCGCCCGGAAGACTCTGCGACCGATAGGGAAATAAAGTTGCTGCACGCAATGAGTAAGACCAGCCATGCAAGTCCCCACAAAATATAGACTCCTGTTGGGTTGCCCTGTGGTCCGTAGTGATTGGGAATGTCTGTATTCCAATACACATCCGTCAGGGGCTGAAGAATAAAGTTAAATGATGTTTTGAATATCTCTTCTCGCAACTTTTCTTTTTTGGGCCAATGATTGAGATCGTCAAGTGCTTGAGAAGCATTTGTTTCACCTATTTGTACAAAGATCCATGCACTTGCATCGTGGTAGTGTCTTACAAGTCCAAAACCCTTTTCGGCTTTTGTCGAAACCAACACGTCGAATTGAAGACTCGATGTTGTGGGAACATCTGCCATGACACCTGTCACGACAAACAGCTTATTTTTTATACTCAGTGCTTGCCCTATCAGTGCGTTGTAATTCTGTACACCTCCAAAAAACTTGTGTGCAATGGTTTCGGTAATCACTATCCCATCTGGTTGATCGAGTGCTGTTGTAGGATCACCTGACAAAAAAGGAAATGTAAACATCGCAAAGAAGTCACCACTCACAAACCCCATGGCTGACCTAAAAGATTTTTTCCCCCTTGTGATTTTACTCCTCGTATGCCGCATAAATGCACAGACTTGCTCAATACCTAAGATTTCATCTTTCAACTCATCGACAACCAAAAGCGGATATACCGTATCCCAGATATTAAATGGAATCGCCTTCCCGTCTGATTGAACCCTTTGCGCTACCAACCGAAACATCTGGTCGTGGTTCTCGTGGAATTGATCGCGTGACCATTCGTGTTTGACAAACAAAGCCATCAAGATACAGCAGGCAAGCCCCAGGCCGAGGCCGAACACATTGATGAATGTGTAGAGCTTCTTTCGCATCAGATTGCGAATCGCGACAACAAAGTAATTTTTGATCATAAGAAGCCTCCTGATGAATCACGGTCAGCAGATATTTACTCATATCTCAAGGCATCAATCGGGTTGGAACGCGCCGCGCGAATGGCTTGCATGCTCACTGTTCCAAAGGCGATGATCAGGGCCATTATCGCGCTTGCAACAAATGGCAAGACATTCAGATCTGTCTGATAGGCGAACCCGGAGAGCCAGTCGCGCATCAGGTAATAGGCGATTGGCCAGGCAATGAGATTGGCGAGCAGGATGAGCAATACAAATTCGCGCGAGAGTAGCATGACCAGATGCGGTGTGGATGCGCCCAGTACTTTTCGTACGCCAATTTCTTTGGTGCGAGATTGAACCATGAATGCGGCGAGTCCGAACAGTCCCAAACAGGCGACAAAAATTGCCAGTAATGAGAACACGCCGAGCATTTTGCCGGTGAGGTGTTCGTCGAAATAGTACCACTGTATGATTTCATCCAGGAAGTGATATGCAAAGGGTACCTCTGGCAAAAAGTGTTTCCACTGGGTTTCGAGAAAGGACAGAGTTTGCGCGGTGTTTTCTGGTCGGATGCGCAGGGCCAGCGAAACAAACAGTCTCCATTTGCCTATAAATCCCATGGGTGCGATTTCTTCTCGTAGTGTCAAGCTGTGGTAGTCTTTTACTACCCCAATTACTATCAGGGATCGGTTTTCATATGCTGGTAACAAAATTTGCTTGCCAATCGGGTCGTCCTCCCAGCCGAGCAGACGCACGGCTGTTTCGTTTAAAATAATTGCCTGTGATGTATCGCTGGCAACATCGGCTGAAAAGGCGCGACCTCGAAGTACGGGGATTTCAAATGTCTCAAAAAACGAGTCGTCAACTTCGTTTATGCGAATTGTCCGTTCTTTTGTTCGGTCTCCATCGGGCCAGATCCGTCGCGGTCGTCCGCCGTATCCAGAAATGTCATATCGCAGAGCTGATGCGTTGAGGATATTGGGGTGTTCGAGAAAGACCTGTTTGACCATCTGATGGCGTGCCGAAAGGCGTTTTTGTGGGTTGAATTCATGTTCACGGTCGTGAGCAAAGATCGGCAAACTCACAATGTGATCGCGTGCAAAACCCATATTTTTGGTTTCTATAAATCGCAGTTGCTGATAAACCACCAGGGTGCAAATCACCAGCAAAATGGACATGCCAAATTGGAAAACTACGAGTCCTTTCCGCAATCCTGTGGATCCCGATGAGGAAGATGCCCTGCTTTTTAACACTGTGACCGGGCTAAAAGAAGAGAGGAAAAACGCCGGATACCATCCCGCCAGTAATCCGACCAACAATGTGAATGCCAGTACCGCTGGTGTGCATGTTATCACTGTAGCTGTGTTGAGGTGTAAGTTGCCGCGCACAAATTGGTTGAATAAGGGCAGGCATAGCTCGACCAGTGCCAGGGCAATCAGCAGGGCAGAACAGGTTAAAAGTAGGGATTCAGTTAAAAATTGAACCATCAATTGCGGGCGATGCGCGCCAACGACTTTTCGCACGCCGACTTCGCGCTTGCGGGTGACCGCGCGCGCAGTTGCCAGATTTGTAAAATTCACGCAGGCAATGACCACGAGGATCAGTCCAATAGCTGCCAGCATGTAAATTTGTTGCATGGGGCTGCTGGCAGCCGGGTTAAAATCAGATTCGCCATACAGGTACACGCGGTGCAGGGGCTGTAAATGGTAGGTATTGTTTGCCGCAACGTCATCCCCCATATACTGCTTGATCAACGACTGCATTTTCGTCTGGAGGGTTTCTGCGTTTTGTCCTGCTTTTAGTAGTACATAAGTTTTTACAGGACGCCACGATTGCCTGGGTAGCCACATCATCCACGGCTCTTGTGTTTTTCCTATGGAGGGTATTGTGGTTGTGAGCAAATGAAATTGAAGGTCTGATAAAAGGTGTGGCGCTTTTACGATGCCGGTAACTGTGTACTCGCCTGGAAAATTGCGATTGTCGATTGAAACTGTTTGGCCCATCGGGTCCATATCGCCAAATAAGTGTTGTGCCATTTCATCGGTAATGACCGCAGAGTACGGCAGGCGAAACGCGGTTTCTAAGTCGCCTTTTATGAAGGAAAAATCGAATACGTCCAGAAAGTTGTCATCTATCAGCGCAAGGGTATATAGATTCTTGTGGTCGCCATATTTTGCAGATACACCCCATCGCCAGATACGCACCGTTGTTTCTACTTCGGGAAATGTTTCTTTTAACACGGGACCGAGTGCGCCTGATGTGCCTTCATCGTATGTTGTTTGCGTACTGCCGCGTTCTTCTCGAATTACTTTGTAAATGCGGTCACCCAGAGTATGCGAGCGATCTACTGCAAACTCCTGCTGGATGTACAACAGGATTAAGATGCCACACGCCAATCCGATAGAGAGTCCCAATACATTGATGGAGGTGTACAATTTGTGCCGCATCAAATTGCGAATCGCGACTGTCAGATAATTTTTGATCATGGTCTTATCTCCTGTGTCGTCCCCAGCAGTTAGCCCGCCCAGCTTCCGACCTCTTGTTTTTCCAGTGCGCGTCTTAGCTGATGGCGGCCGCGGTGGAGCCAGATTTTTACGGTGCCGAGGGGTGCTTGCATTTCCCATACGATTTCGCGGTAGGATAGTTCTTTTATGTAGCGAAGCCACATTGCGCGTTGTTGTGCTTTGGGCAATGTGCGCAAGCCCTGTGTTAAGCGTTGATGGCGTTCTTTTTTGATGACGCTATCTTCTGGCGTTGTCAGAGTGATTGGTTCGGGCATGTGTTGCGCTATGGTTTCCAGGCCGTTTTTTCGGGATAGCCGGGATCGTAGGTGTGACCGCCCGACGTTGATGGCAATGCGCGTCAGATAGGTTGTGAATGCCGATTCGCCGCGAAAATGGCGCAGGCTCTGAAAGACTTTCATGAATACCACCTGGATTAAGTCTTCGGTTTCGTCGCGGTCCTTCACATATCGCCCGACAATGGCGCGTACGCGATTCTGGTGCAGATGGTAGAGTTTGCCAAATGCGCTTTTGTCGCCGGCTTTGATCATGTGGATCAATTGTACATCGTTTTCTATGTCTGATCGTTTATTCATATCGCAATGCCTCCACGGGATTCATTTTTGCTGCTTTCACGGCTTGCAGGCTCACTGTTCCGATTACGACCAATAGGGTCAATACACCGCCCAGCGCGAATGCCCCAATGCCCAGTTCAATCCGATACGCAAAGTCCGATAGCCATTTGCTCATTGCCCAATAGGCGACTGGCCAGGCAAGCACATTAGCTATGCCTACCAGCAGTACGAATTCGCGCGATAGCAAGCGCACTACGTTTGTGACGCTGGCGCCCAATATTTTGCGAATGCCGATCTCTTTGGTGCGTCGGGTCACGGCGAGTGCTGTCAATCCAAATGCGCCCAGGCACGCGATAAAAATGGCAAACAGGGTTCCGTATCCGATCATGCGATGCCATCGCTCTTCGGTTCGGTATTGGCGATCGATGCCTTCGTCGAGAAACGAATAGCGGAATCCAGAGGACTGTGTTACGGCTTCCCATTGCGCTTTCATGAATGACAGTGTGCCGGGGATGTCTTCGGCACGCACCCGAATTAGCAGGTGGCTAAATGGATGTTCTGGATGGCATTTCAGGAATGCGGGACCAATTTTGTGGTGGAGAGAGCGAAAATGAAAATCGTTTACTACGCCGATTACTGTCATATCATCAAAGAATTTCAGTGTTTTTCCGAGCGGTGGTCCCGGTCCCAGTTGTTTGGCCAGGGTTTGGTTGATGATGACAGACGCAGTTGGATCTGTTACAAGTTCTCGTGAATAATTTCGGCCTTCGATCAATTTGATGTCGAGCGTTGGTACAAAGTCGTAATCGACGAAGAAGATCTCCACGCCTTTTAAGGTTGTTCCGTCATGTATCACAGCCCCGCGCGACTGGTATCCATTCCGCATCATGTGATATATTGGGGTTACACCCAGAATTGCGTGATGGGATAAGAGGGCGTCCCGATAGGTTTCAATGCCCTTTGGTCCCAGGTCTCGCAACTTGCTGAGGCGACTTACGGCAATCAAATGTTCGCTGTCAAATCCCAGGGGTTTGGTCCGCAAATAGTCGAGTTGAGAGGTCGTGATGAGGGCGCTGATGACGAGAACCGCAGACATTGCGATCTGGAAGACCACGAGAAATTGGCTGAACAATCCCGCGCTGACAATTTTCAATCTGCCTTTGAGTACGTGAATTGGCATGAATCCGGAGAGGACAAAGGCTGGATAGGTGCCTGCGAGCAGGCCGACGATTAGAGTCAGGCCCATGAGCGAGGCAAATGCCAGACCATCCAGATGTGCGACTATGGATAGTTTTTGCGCCATGAGGTTGTTGAATAATGGCATTAAAAGTTCTGATAGCGCGAGTCCGATTACAAATGCTATGAGGCTTAAGATTACGGATTCTGTGAGGAATTGCACGATGATCTGGGGCTTGTGTGCGCCAACGACTTTGCGGATGCCGATTTCCCGCGCTCGAGAAGCTGACCGTCCCAGGGCGAGGGTCATAAAGTTCACGCATGCGACAAAGAGTACCAGGGCTGTGATGCACAACAGGATGTAGCTGTATGCCGGGTCCGTGGCGGGTTCGGGCGCGCGGATATCTGGATTGAAATGCACATTGGCAAGGGGCTGCAATTTCAACTCCTGGTTTTCCCCCGTGATGGGCCACGACCAGTTTAGAAAACGCGGAAGTAATTTTTCTATGTCTTCGGATCGGACCTGATCGTGGAGTAAGACGTAAGTACTGATGTTGTTTATGTAATTCCACGAGTTGAGCGCGTCTTCGACATTCTCATAGGACTGGATGCAGCCGAATTGAATGCTGGATGTTTCGGGGATGTCTTTTACGATGCCGGTAATTAGAGCCTGATGGATTTTTGAATTTCGAGTGAAGGAGAACGATTTCCCCATTGGGTCGGTGTTGCCGAAAAATTTTTGGGCGACGGTTTCCGATATGATAATGGTATCTTTGCGGTTTAGTGCTGTTGCGGGGTCGCCTTTTATCAGGGGAAATGAGAATACATCCCAGAAACCTGGATCTACGTAGATAACGCGCTCTTGAAATGAATGGTCGCCGTATTGGAATGTGCGAGAAGTGTTAAAGATTCTGACGACATGTTGCATTTGTGTGGAGAATGATTCTGCCAATGCCGGAGCAAGAGGACCAGGCATATAAGCCGAGGCATCGCTTCCTTCGCCTATTTCTCCTTTATTGTAAATGCGATATATCCGATCTGCTTTTTCGTGGAATGCGTCAAAGGACCATTCGTGTCGTACGTACAGGAATGTCAAGATGCAAAACGCAATGCCGATTGCCAGGCCGGTAATGTTGATCGCAGAATACACTTTGTAACGGACGAGGTTTCGATACGCTACGGTCAGGTAATTGCGGAACATTTTGTTCTCCTTGGATGTCGCAGACGGTCATAACACAGCTTGTCTCAAAGGAGCGGAGAGATTAGAGAGAATGATTGTTCAGTCCGTCAAGTGCGAAGTCACAAGATCTCTTAGCTGACTCGCAAAGGCATACTTTGCGACAAGCAAACCGTTCTGATCTATCAGGAAGTATGCTGGAATCATATCGACATTGTAGGCTCTCGATATCCTTCTCTCGGGCTGGGTGTCCACGACGTGATGCCAACCCATTTGGTTGTCCTGTGTGAACTGCAACACTTTGTCCTTGGATTTGTCAGCACTTACACTGATGATGGCAAAACCTTTGTCGGCATAGTCCCGCCACAGACTTCTGAGTGCAGGTATATGGCTTATGCACGGCCCGCAGTATGTTGACCAGAAGTCCAGGAGTACAAGCTGATTTCGAAAGGACTCCAGATTGATCTCACTTCCAGACAAATCTGCGGCGGTGAAAGACGGTGCGGGTTTGCCCAATTCGAGGTCTCGTCTCTCTTCAACTGCAACGTCGTGGACAGCCAGTGTAAGCGTGCTACCATCAGGAGATATTCGTTCGACGCGGTACGGTGTTCCATTGATAGAGAAAGGCTTACTGGCTCTATAGACTTCGATTGACCTGTATCCGTTGTCGAGAATACCGTCGCCATTTGTGTCAAGTATTAACCTGGATGTCTTAGGATCATAGGTTGCGTACTCCCCCTCTGCGTGAAGTCCCAGACGCATTTGTATCCTACCAAATTGTACCTTTCCTGTTAGAAGTTCTCTTACTTGTCCACGGAATTTAGGAATAGGAGGCTCGCCGGTTCTTTTTTTGTAGTTCGTGAATCGGTAAACCTCAATATCTACGTTTCGAGAGCGTACACGACCATCCTGTACATACTCGAATGCTACTTCGGCCACGCCCTTGTAGCCTCCTGTGTCTTCGCCAAAACTAAACGCGAGTCCCTGGAATATCTTCTCGTCTGAGAAATTCTCGTCATTGTCGGTATCGAATAAGAAGACATATTCGCCTGTCTCCGATTGTCCGGCCAAAAACGATACTGTGTCATCTGGTATGATCCCGCCATGAGGAGTGCCGGATGAGGAAAGTCTATACCCACCGAAAAATTGTACAGGAAAATCTTCAGGTATGCCTTTCAGTTCCTCAGCTGGCTCAAGACCAACCATCTTACTATCGGAGAGATCCATTGATGGCCAGAGAAAGGTGACATCGTCAGGATCAGGCGTGGATCGCTCAAGATTAATCGTTATAGTATTATCACCCTCCGCCTCAAGGGGCTTGCCAGACAAGAGGATTATTAAGAGAAGAGACGCGAAATAGATGATTGTCCGGTTCATGAGAATACCATCCTTTCTGAGTAGTTTATTCATACCGCAATGCCTCCACGGGATTCATTTTTGCCGCTTTCACGGCTTGCAGGCTCACTGTTCCGATTACGACCAATAGGGTCAGCAAGCCGCCGAGTGCAAATACCCCGGCTGTCAACCCGATGCGATAGGCAAAACTCTGTAACCACCAGATCATTATTAGATAAGTCAGGGGCCAGGCGCATAGACTTGCGACTATAACCAGCATGACAAATTCACGCGATAGCAGCGATACGATATTTAAAACCGAGGCGCCCATAATTTTTCGAATGCCTATTTCTTTGGTTCGCCTCGCCACGGCCAGTGCTGTTAATCCAAATGCACCCAGACATGCGATAAAAACAGCCAGAATCGTTGCATAGCCCACGATTCTGCTCCAACTTAAAAAGTCCCGGTAATAATTCTCAATATCCTCGTCCACAAACGTGAAGTAAAACGGCTCGCCAGCGGGCGCGATCTCTTTCCATCCTGTTTCCAGGTATTTCAAGGTTTCGGCAACATCGCCAGGTTTGATCCGCACTAAGAAATTTCTTGAATTTCCTATAGGACTCAGTAAAAGCATCGCGGGTTGAACGTTTTGCTGGAGCGGCATTAAATAGAAATCCTGCACCACGCCAATGACTCGGGTAACCCCTTTTGACTCTCTCAATACGCGTACTCCTCTGCCCTCAAATGTGATGGTCTGTCCAATCGGGTCGTCCCATCCCATCTGTTTGACCAGTTCTTCATTTACGAGAATGTTGCCCTGTGCTTGATCATTCGCATTAGAGTTAAAATCTCGCCCTGATAGCACCTTCATTTCGAGTGTTTTTACAAAATCGTAATCCACATAGAAACGGCTTACCCACAGAGATTGCCCCTGTTCTCCTGTCCCTTCGTATCTACTTTGCCAACCCAACAGTGGTCTTCCCACTGTCGTGCCTCCAACCACCTTGTGATGTTGCAAATAATAGTTCTTGAGCAAATCGTGCTGCCCGCTAAAATCGTGAAGACTGTCTGTGTTAATGTCAATGACAAATTCCTTGCTAAAACCAAGATCTTTTTCTTTTACAAATTGAAGTTGATAAACCATGATCAGCGTGCAGGTAATCAAAGCACTCGACACGGCAAACTGTCCAAAGACGAGTCCGCGACCAAACAGATTGCGATGGCTCAGCTTAAACCGCCCCGTGAGTATGCGAACCGGATTAAACCCGGATATCATAAATGCGGGATAGCTGCCTATCAGGAGACCGACGACTGCGACCAGAGCGATTAAAAAGACAAAAGTAGGCCAGGTAAAAATGTTGTCGAAGGACAGGTTCTGATGCATAAATTTGTTAAAAAACGGCAGTACCAGTTCGGCAAGTGACAGGCCCAAAACTACGGCCACAAGGCTCAATAAAACCGACTCGCTTAAAAATTGCCGAATCAGTTGAGGTCGCACCGCACCGACAACTTTGCGAATGCCCACTTCTTTTGTTCGGGTGACCAATCGACCCACTGCAAGGTTGACAAAATTGATGGAAGCCATTACCAGAACCAGCAACGAAAGACAGATTAGCCCATACCCGTTCATTGGATCCCGGGGTGCCTTCATATTGCGGTAAGTGGAGTCTATAAGATCTATTCGATGGTGCAAATTTGTCAGTGGCTGAAGTCGCAAATGTAAGTTGTCCGCTGAGATCTCTGGTCGCAGCATATGCGCTTTTACAATCGCGAGCATCGCCGGTTCTATATCTGTGGATTTTGTATTTTCACTCAGCTGGACGTAAGTACTACATCTGGAAAAGAGGTTCCAATCATCCGCTTCTCTACGCAGAAAAAACCATAGATGCTGATATGGTAGCAACATCTCAAACTGAATCGATGAGTTATCGGGTATGGGGTCGGCAACGCCGGTTACTGTGAAGTCAGCGCGTTCGTGGCTCCATAGAGATCGCAGTGTCAGTTGATTTCCGATTGGATTTTCATCTCCGAAAATTTTCTTTGCTGTTTCAGCACTCAATACAACAGATTGCGGATGTTTGAGGGCAATTTCCGAATCGCCAGAGCGAAGGGAAAACGAAAACATGTCTAAGAATTCGGGATCTACGATCAGGAATGGCAACTTGAAGATCTGGTCTCCGTACGTAATCTGTATCTCTTGATCACCGGGGTCGTCTCCTCGTCCGGCAACCAATCGCACAGCTTGGTCCACGTCTGTTGCAGTTTGTACCAATTCATTGCGCAAAGCGGTTGGGACCGTGGGTGTGCGATAAAATTTGTTATCTGGGCCACGAAATTCGGTATATACCCGATAGATTTGATCGGCATTCTTGTGGAACGCATCATAGGTCCATTCGTGATGTATGTACAGGAATGTCAAGATGCAAAACGCAATGCCGATTGCCAGGCCAGTAATGTTGATCGCGGAATACACTTTGTAGCGCACAAGATTTCGGTATGCTACTGTCAGATAGTTGCGGAGCATTTTATTCTCCCTGGGTGTCTCAGGCGGTCATGACGAAGCTTGTCTTAAAGGAGTGGAGAGATTAGAGTGAGGGCGACTCGAAAAGAACGATTCGTCATCATAACCTTTCCTTGCCGATCAATCAGAACATAGTGCGGAAGGCCTCCAATGTTATACATCTTTGATACCTTGTTATTGTTGTCTATAGCGTCCAGGATTTGGGGCCATCCAATGTGAGACTTCTCCACATAATTCTCAACTTTGTATCTTCTGGTATCGGAACTGACGCCGATAATCTCGAAATTATCGCGGTCGAATTTTTCAGATAGCGCTTTCAATCTGGGGGTATCTTTGACACAAGGCCCGCACCCGGTGGACCAGAAGTCCAACAAAACGTATTTGCCCCTGAAATTTGAAAGCTGAAGATTCTTTCCGTCTATATCGGTAACTGCAAAATCGGGTGCTACAGAACCTCGCTCAATCTCAATCTTTGTTGGGACGGAGACATCTGATTTTCTGAGGATAATTTCATCACCAGAGGCGGAGATGCTTTTAACTTCAAATGTGATACCACCGATATTAAAGGGTTTGTCCGCGTCGTAATATTCCGGTGATTCGCGTTCACTCCCGAATATGCCATCGTGATCGAGATCCCATAGTATTCTGTTATAAATTTTGGTAGAGTAGGTCGCGAAGCGTCCTTTGTTGTAGATCGCCAGGTCGTATAATTGACCATCTATTTTCACTCGTCCTTTTCGGTATTCAGTTACGCTTCCCCTGAATTTTGGGAAGGTTGGATCTTTCTGCTTTTTCACATATTGCGTATATCTATGAACCTCCACGCCCACCTTTTGGGTTTTGGCGATTCTACCATCGTTATATTCAAATTCAACGGTGGCATTTGCCTTTTGCCCATAAGAAGGTCTCCCTGGTAGAATGTAGCTCAACAGACGAAATACCGTACCGAAGTTCTCTGGATATATCGCATGTTCATCGGAGAAGTCTTCATTGTTGTTGGTATCAAAAAGGAAAACAGCATTTCCATTTCGATCCCGGCCATTCACAAAGGATACTTTGCTATCTACAGGTACCTCTAAGTCATACGGTTCCCAGAGTTTTCGATCGGTCTCTTCTTGATAATAAAGAATGCACAACTGTAGGGCACTCAACTCGAATACACCATAGAATTCTATGGTCGTTCCCGGTGGAAATCCTCGCAGGCCCTCCTCGAGCGGTTTTCGACTTATCCAACCGTGATCATGAAAGTCAATCGACGATGACCTGAATCTCGATAATGCTTGTGCGCTTACAGGTACACGCTCCAGGGGGATCACAACTTCATCCATATTAGCTGAGTCAAATCGTGCAACGGATGGATCATCTGAGGAATCCTGGGCGTTATTGGAAATGCCGAAGAGTGTGGAATGGACAGAAAGTGAGAAGAGTATAAACAGACCAGCGAGAATGCTGTTCTTGC
Source organism: Gemmatimonadota bacterium (assembly GCA_009838845.1). Classification (NCBI taxonomy): domain Bacteria; kingdom Pseudomonadati; phylum Gemmatimonadota; species Gemmatimonadota bacterium. Next base: position 59,195 of record VXRD01000013.1, read on the forward strand.
GGAAAATCGGGCTGATGGAGATCATGATTTCCTCCTGAGGATTTTACGGCTGTAGGATCTGCGAGGATACCCCAATCTACACATTTTTAGGCGACGACTCTTTGCGGTGCGTGTTCTTTGTCCCGATTTTACTGCAATAATC